>JBBITY010000037.1:12374-15595 GCA_037440565.1 Desulfurellales bacterium | reverse complement strand
CCGACGGGATCGTGAATGTGCACGTGTAGATCACGCCCTCGGGAACCGGCAGCGGATTGTTGTCCGGGTTGAACGAGATGATGCCGGCGCGAAACGCCGTGCACGTGCTGCCGACCGTGCACCCCGCCGGCCGGAACGAGAAACTCGAAGCTTCCTTCACGGCCTTGACGTCATTCGAAAAGGTGCAGGCTGGCTCGTTATTCGCCACGTCGATCGGGTGATCGCCGAAGCCGATGTCGACGACCAACCCGCTCGCGCCCGACTCTCCGGCGCTCCAACTCACCTCGAAGGTCACCTGGGAACCGGCCTCTCCCTCCGCATCGCCCACGTCGATGGACTGCGCGCGCGCGACCCCACTGCTGAAACACAGCACCGCCGCTGCCACCACCCTGGGCGCGGTTCCCTTGCCAATTCTCCGTATCACTTTCTTGGTCATGTTCAGGCTCACCTCTCGTAATCCGAGACTAAGACCGCGCCCGTGGTGGAAAAAGAAAGGGGCTGACCGCCGGTCAGCCCCTCTGAGAAACGCGTGTCTCGGTGCCGATCAGCGCCCGCGTCGGCGCATCCAGAGCAAGAGGGCGGCCGGGATTAACAACACCCATCCGGCGTTGCTCTGCGCGGGCGAGATGATCTGGCAACCATCGTCATCGTCCTCACCGCCCGGAACACGCGTGCTGGTCGGGAGAGGCGTGTTGGTCGGCTCAGGCGTGTTGGTCGCCGTCGGCGGCGGCGGCGGGATTATGACCGTGACTACTCCACCGTTGCTGGCCTCAGTGATGTCCCTCTCGGTACCGTCCGGCACGATGTACGAGGCCGCGTCGACGGTGAACTCAAATCGGTCTCCCTCTTGCGCCTCCGACGGGATCGTGAACGTGCAACTGTAGATCACACCCTCGGGAACGGGCAGGGGGTTATTGTCCGGGTTGAACGAGATGATGCCGGCGCGGAACGCCGTGCACGTGCTGCCGACCGTGCACCCCGCCGGCCGAAATGAGAAGCTCGACGCTTCCTTCACCGCCTTGACCGCATCCGAAAAGGTGCAGGCCGGTTTGTTATTCGCCACGTCGATCGGATGACCGCCGAAGCCGATGTCGACGGTCAGCCCGCTTCCCCCCGAATCCCCGGCGCTCCAACTCACCTCGAAAGTCACCTGGGACCCCGCCTCCCCCTCGGCATCTCCCACGTCGATCGACTGCGCCCGCGCGACACCACTGCTGAAACACAGCACAGCCGCTGCCACCACGCTGGCCGCGGTTCCCTGACCAATTCTCCGCATCACTTTGCTAGCCATGTTCTCCTCCCATCGGTTTTCGTTCTGTTGAAGCTTTCCAGATTCTCTCTATTCGTACCTGCGTTGGCCTCACGGACAGCCGTTCAGGAAGTTGTTGAAGGCGATCTGCACCTCGCCGAGCGATACCTCCGTATTTGCGTCTGGCCCGTCGGCAGCCGGGCAGGTATCGAGCCCAGCCGTGCCGAGGAAGATGTTGAATGCCCTCTGAACCTCGCCCAACGAGACCTCGCCCACCGGTGCACCGCAGTCGCCGATGCAGCTCACCCCGACCGTGAACTCTCCACTGACGCAGGTCGTGGCGATGGCTTCGCCTGCTGGCCCCGCCGTCTGGGCAGGCTTGAAGGGATCCGGCGTGCAGTTCTCAGTCTGTCCGGGTTCACACGATGGATCGGCCGGACAGGTAAGCGGGAAGGTGCCGGCATCCGGACCGGCTGCCACCTTGCACGTGTACAGGTCGATCGGGCTATCGAGCGTCTCCACGTCACCCAACGCCAGGACGATGCCGCGCACCGCGGTGCAGTCGGTACCCGGCGTGCAGTCGGGCGGCAAGAAGGCGAATACCGCACTCTTGCCTGCCGCTTTCACCGCCGCCGTGGGCGCACAATCCGGCAATGCGGACGGAACAGTCACGTCTGCCCCGCTGGCGTGATCGGCAGGCTCGGTGCCGTTCTGGCCACGGCCCACCGGATCGCAAACGCCACCCGCCGCGCAATCGCCACTCGTCGCGCATGCCGTCGGCGGGACACCCTCGCCGGTGCAGCCGCCGGCCTTGAGCGTATTCCCCTCGATCGCACCATAGGCAATCCGCTCGCCGTCGATCTCGATCGTCCCGAAAAACGGCAGATCGCTCGCATCGGCAACCGGGATCGCCGTGTCGGTGTCGCTGATGTCCGCTGTCAGCGTCGTCGCCGGTGCCGCTGCCTCAGCCACCTGTGCGCCCGCCTCGAACTGGATGTCATTCTCCGTTCCCGCCACCGCTTCACCCGTGCCGGGTACCAACCGCACGGTGATCGTGCCCTGCCCGTTCGGCGCAGCACTCCCATTGCCCACCGTGATCTCGGCTGCCTGTGCGGAGACCGCTCCAACCAAGAGCGCGGCAGCCACCACGGCTCGCAGCACCGCCTTTCGTCTGTTCCTCGTTCTCATTTTCGTCCTCCCCCTATCTTTTGGGTTGAACTGCCTGTCGCGTCGCGGCCCCTGGCACGACCGCGATGTGCTTCTTTACTCGTCTTGGGCCCCAAAGCCAAGTGCCGCGCGCCGCCCAGCCCTACAGCCCCGGACAGCCGTTGATCGCGCTCCCGACGGCGGCCACCAGCTCGTCGATGGTGACCTCGTCGTCTTCGTTGATATCCGCCGGCTCGCACACACCCACCGACGCCTTGCCGAGCGCGATGTTGATCCCCGTGATCAGCTCATTGACCTCGACCTTTTTGCCCAAATCGCAGTCGCCGGGACACGGCGGTCCGCCGGCCTCCACGGTCAACGTGCCGTCGTCATACGTCACCTGGCTCCGGCTTCCGCTCACGGTCTGGTCCTTCGCCGACTCGTCGCCGATCGAGAGACAGGCGGAAAATTGCGGGGCCGACGGCGGGCACACATCCTCGGTCTGATTGAAAATGTGCAGCGGGATGCTGTCCGGGGCGTTCGAGCCGATCAGCAGTTTGAGGCTGAACAGCTCGGCGCTCGCCGGCAGCGCGGGGATGGTCACCTGACCCGGCTCGTCGAGATTCTTTGGCCCGTAAACGACGATATTGACGAAATTATCCCGCGTCTGTCCCGCCCCCGGACAGAGGCAGCGGGTGCGATTCACGCACTCGGCGTTCTCCACCACGACACGGAAGTCATCGCGAATCGCCTCGCCGACCGTGACCGCATCGGATGCCAGCCTGTCGGGCCCGCCCTCCGCCGGGCTCACACACTGGAACGACAA
>JBBITY010000037.1:989-12317 GCA_037440565.1 Desulfurellales bacterium | reverse complement strand
ACCTCGTCCGGCCCCTCATCAGGGAGGCCATCGTCGGGGCCTTGCTCGAAAAACACCGGTATCGTCACCGCGCCACCGCGCGGGCCCGTTGCGTCGCCGACTCGGACCCTCGCGCAGTTCGTTTCACACGGATCGGCCGCGCGCGCTGTTCCCGTCAGCCACGCGGCGCCCACAAGGACCACCACCAGCGTGGCAAACGTCAGCCGCCAGACCCGCCCTCGGCGAGCCGCACCCCGTACGTGCGTCCTGCCCCCGGATTTTTCCACACCCTCGTTCACTTCACTCACCAATGCGCGCACTGTTACCTCTTCCGCCCCATTCCTGTCAAAGGCTCAAAGCCTAAATTGGCCCAAAGTATCCGCGATCACGTCCGACACCCGTTCAGGGCGTTCTTCACCGCTCTCACCAGTTCCTGGATGCCAAAAACCGTGTGGTTGCTGCTGAAGTTGCGGCAACTGTTCAACGGAGCCCGCCCGAGCGCAATGTTCACGCCGGCCACCAACTCATCAACCGTCACGGAGCAGTTCCGGTCGCAGTCCCCCAGACATGCAGGGCTCGTATTGAGCAGCACCGCCACGCGACCCCCGTCCAGCTCCCCGTGAGCGGTGACGACATCCGGTTTGCGGTCGCCGTTGAGATCGGCAACCGCTATGCCCGTTGCCGCCGGAGGCACCGGCAACGACACGGCGGAGTCGAAGCTCCCGTCGCCTCGTCCGCGCAGCACCGAGACCGACCCACCATCCTGATCAAGGCCGTCCGCAACTGCCAGCGCATCTGCGCTGACGAGATCCACAACACAGTCGCCGTCGACGTCGGTAGCCGCCAGGCCGCCGGGGAAGGCCCCGACGTCGTACTCCTCGGCCGAATCGAATGTGCCGTCGCCCTTGCCGAGCAACACCGATATGGTATCCGACAGCTCGTTCGCCACCGCCACGTCAGCCTTGCCGTCTCGGTCGAGGTCCTCGACGATCACGCCGGCCGGCGCCTCACCCACGTCCGCAGCGCCGCGCAGGCGCAAGGATCCGTTCTCCTCGCCCAACAACACCGCCACTTGCGCCAGCCCACCGAGACCGACCGCGAGATCAGCATACCGATCGCCATCGATATGGCCCGCTGCGACCACGGTGGGACTGCCGAGCAGCTCGATCAGCGACAAGACGTCGAAGCGCCCGTCGCCTCGCCCAAGCAGCACGGTCACGGTGCCGCCGAGCTCATCGGCCGTCGCCAGATCGACATCACCGTCCCCATCGAAGTCGGCCGCCGCGATGCTTTGCGGCGCGAGCCCGACGCGGGGATTGGCAACCCTCTCGAAACCGCCGGCACCGTCGCCGAGCAGGATGGTGACGGTGGATGCGGCCTCGTTCGCCACTGCCAGGTCCAGCCGGCGGTCGGCGTTGAAATCCGCGGCCGCGATTGCTGCAGGTTGCGTGTCCGCGAGCACGCGCGCAGCGGGCGCCAACAGCCCGGCGCCGTCGCCCCAGAGCACGGAGACGTCATCCGTGGCATTGTTCGCCGTCGCGACGTCCGCCAGGCCGTCACCGTTGAAGTCGCCCGCCACGATGCCAGAAGGCGCTTCCGAGCAGTCCACCTGCGGCTCGCATCCTGGCGGACCGAGTGGGAGGTCGGTGAACGGCGCGAAGGTGATCTGGCCGGCGCGCGCCACGCTGAACCACAGCACCGGTAGCAGCGGAATCAGCAGTGTGGCGATCGCCACCAACCCCATCCCTCGCATCCGTTGTGTCCTTGATCGTAGCGCGGGGGCGAAGCCGAGCGACTCGCTCACGGTCCAATAGCTCTTGCGCGCCGGTCTTCGTGCAGATCCCGCGAAGATGGCCGAAATTCGAGGCGCCATAATCACCGCGGGTCCTCGCTTTGTCAAGGTGCTGTGCGCCGGTGAGCCTGTGCGCGCGTACGCTGGTGAGTGGCGCCCGAGCAAGCCGTGCTCGGCGTTCACTCGCACGGCAGCGCACGGGCACAGGCGCATACGGCACACAGGCGCGAACGGCTTACCTTGTTCCGCCTCGACCACTTGCTATGATCCCGCGTCGCATGAAGCCAGGTACCGCCGTGCAGAAAGGCCGAGAAATCCTCGGCGAGGACTTGCTCGGGTTGGAGGAAATCGCCGCTGTCTTCGGCGCTGTCGAGGACATCGATCCGGCGCTGGCGGCGACGGTGCCGTTCTCGGTCGAGGAGCTGCACTCGGCCAAGCAAGCGGGTGAGCTGCTGGTACTCCGCACCCAAAGCGCCGGAGGCGAGCCATTGACGTTGCTGCGGCTCATTCGCCAGTTTCCGGATGCATTCAACCGCAGCTTCCTCGACAAGATGGGTTACCAACTGAAGAGCGAATGGGGCATCGCACGCGAACCGCTGGCGGCTGTGGAAACCCCGCGCCCGCAGTGGGCGCTGGTGCGCAAGCACCTCTTGGAGGAGACGCGGAACTTGGCCTACGACGAGCAGGAGTCTCCGCTTCAGGTATACGGCGCGCAGCGCGGTGCGCCGGGCAGGGTGCGGCGGCGCACCGCGGTCGAAATCGCCGTCGACGTCATCGCCTATCACCGCGTGCGCGGTGTGCGGCTGCTGCATGACAGTTGGGACTGGTCGTCATCCCGCACGGTGGACGGCGGCTACCTCAACCTCGGCCACTTCGACGAGCAGGGGATGCAGGTGTTTGCCTATTCGCCGGGCGTCCGGCACAGCCAACTGGGCGTGTGCCCGAACCGCGATCCCTAACGCGGCAGCGCCGCAGATCGGGTGTCGGGTGTCAGGGGCTGGGCCCCCGGGCCTTTTTCGACGCCTGACACCCGGCACCCGGCTACGCGGCGTTGCCTCCGACTGGGACCGGCGGTAAGGAGTCGGCATGTATTTCGTGCTCACCAAACGGGCGGGGTACGTGCTCTTCGCCATGACCCCAAGCGAACGGTTCGCCGTTGGCCTTGCCGACGATCAGGCAACCGTCCACCTGTTCGGGCGCGATAGCGACGGCACGTGGCAGATCGCGCGCGAATGGAAGACAGCCGACTTCTCCCACACCGCCTTTATGGCGGCGCTGAGGCGCCGCGAGGAACCGCAGGATCTGAGCGAGTGGTTGGCGCTGCTGCCGGCCGAGTTGCGCTGAGAGCTTGCGAGGAACTCCCTCGGGGTGGAGCGATGCTCCAGCCCTCAAGAACGGTGCCGGTGCGGCGGCCCCAGTCTCGAGGGCGGGAGCGCCGCTCCCGCCCTTCCGCTGGTGGCCCCACCCGTTCGCGGGGGATTTTTCACGAGCGCCGAGCCAGGTGTCGGGTCCCGGTCCGCTGCGTGCCTTCAACCGGGTACCGACCCTGACTCAGCACCCAACCTCGATCCGACCCCGCCCCACCTGACAGCGGACACCCGTTGTGTTAGAAGCGGCAGCCGCTGGGGGGAACGTGGAAATCGCAACGCAGTCTCAGGCGCTGGCAGGTCTTCGTGTACTGGAATACGGCCACATGGTGTCGGCAGCGTACGCGACCAAATTACTCGCCGACCTCGGTGCCGATGTGATCAAGGTTGAGCCGCCAAGCGGCGGCGACCGGGCGCGCCAGCGCGGCCCGTTTCCGCGCGGCGTTTCCGACCCAGATTGCAGTGGTTTGTTCCTCTACCTCAACACCAACAAGCGCGGCCTGACGCTGGACATTAGCCAAGCACGCGGCCACGCGCTGCTGCGGCGGCTGGCCGAGCGCGCCGATCTGTTCGTGCACAACCTGCCGCCACCGCTGATGGATCGCTACGGCGTGCATTATGAGGAACTGGCGGCCGGCAATCCCCGCCTCGTGATGGTGTCGATCACGCCGTTTGGCCTGGACGGTCCGTATCGCGATTACGCGGCGACCGACCTGGTGTTGTGGAATGCGGGCGGCGTGGCCTATCTGAACGGTGCGCCCGAGGCTGACGATTTGCCGCCGCTCAAGGCCTTCGGACACCAAGCGGAGTACCAGGGCGCGCTCACTGCGGCGGTGGCCTCGCTCGGGGCCCTGTTCGGGCGCCTGCGTACGGGCCGGGGCCAGCACGTGGTCGTGTCGATCCAAGAAGCGGTCGCGGCCATCCTGGAGATGACCTTCGAGTACTGGCCCTACATGCACGTAATCGCTTCCCGGCTGGGACGAAGGCCCATCCAACCGCTCGCTTTCCTCGAATTGCGCGACGGGTGGATCTTCGCGTGCTGCGTCGAGGAGCACCAGTGGCAGGGCTTCGTCGAACTAATGGGCAACCCCGAGTGGGCGCGCCTCGAATTGTTCGAGAACCGCCTGGCGCGCGGGGAGAATGGGGACGCGCTCACGCTCTTTCTTCAAGAGTGGGCGAAGGAACAGAGCGTGATGGAGGTGTACCGCACCGCGCAACAGCGGCGCATTCCGTTTGCGCCCGTGTCAACCATGGGGGACCTGTTGAACTCGGAGCATCTGAGAGCGCGTGGCTTCTTCGCGGTGCTCGCGCATCCCGAGGTCGACGGCGGCATCACGGTGCCGGGCGCCCCTTACCAGCTCTCCCGCACCCCGTGGGCCATCCGCCGGCCGGCCCCACGCCTCGGCGAGCACACCGAGGAAATCCTGACCCGCGATCTCGGTCTTCCGCCTGCCGAGATCGACGCACTTCGCGAAGACCATGTCCTCTAGTGCGCCACCCGCGACCTCCCCGCCGTTGGCCGGCATCCGCGTGGCCGACTTCACCTGGGTGTGGGCCGGTCCCTTTTGCACCCTGCAACTCGCCCATCTCGGGGCGGAGGTCATTCGGGTGGAAAGCGCCAACCGGATCTGTGTCACCCGCTTGTTGCCGCCGTGGCCCGACGGCCAGCCGGGAATCAACCGCAGTGGCTACTTCAACCAGTACAACCAGGGAAAGCTCAGCGTCGCGCTGGATTTCAACCGTCCCGAAGCGCTCGCCGTCGCCAAGGACCTCGTCGCGCACAGCGACGTGGTGTGCGACAACTTCGCCGCAGGGGTCATGGATCGGCTCGGCCTGGGATACGAACAACTGCGCCGGGTAAAGCCCGACATCATCATGATCTCGATGTCCGGTTACGGCGCCACCGGACCGGAGCGGGAGTTCGTCTCCTACGGACCCGCCCAGGTGCCGCTGTCCGGGATGTCGTCGCTGACCGGCTACGCAGGCTGGCCGCCGATGCACGTCGGCGTCTCGTATGGCGACCCGACCGCAGGGCTCCACGGCGCCGTGGCCGTATTGGCGGCGCTGCTCCATCGCGCGCGAACCGGCGAAGGACAGTTCATCGATCTCTCCCAACTGGAAACGACCGTCGCGGTGTTGGGCGAGGGCATCCTGGAGCAAGTGTTCACGGGCCAGCCGCCGCCGCGCTGCGGCAACCGCGATCCGCAAATGGCACCGCACGGGGTGTTTCCCTGTGCCGGCGAGCAACGCTGGGTGGCGCTTGCCGCGCGCGATGACGACGACTGGCGGCGCCTGGCGGCCGCGATGGGCATGCCCGAGCTCGCCGCCGATCCGCGCTTCGCATCGCTGGCAGCGCGCAAGGCCAACGAAACGGCGCTCGAAGCGCTGATCGCGGAGTGGACGCGCACAAAGCGCGCGGAGGATGTGGTCGCGCTCCTCCAACGAGCGGGCGTACCGGCCTTCGTGTCGATGGCCAACCGCGACCTAGCGGAGGATGCACACTTGAACCAGAATGGGTTTTTCGTACGACTGGAGCACCCCGAGGTCGGCACAAAGCTGCACGTCGGTGTTCCTTGGCGGATGTCCGACACGCCCTGCACCGTGCAGCGCCCGGCACCGTGCCTCGGGCAGCACACCGAGGAGGTCCTCAGCCGCATCCTCGGCTACTCGGCCGATCGCATCGCCGAGCTCAAACGCGCCCAGGCGCTGACCTGACCAACCGGCCTCTGCCCTCCGGGAGCCCCGCGCCATCCGAAAGGGCCCCGCACCCGGCTCATGCTCGGCTGCCCGGGGCTGTGCCCGCTTCCCCGGCCCCCGCGCCATGCGCGGCGCCGTGCGTTTTTTCACTGGAAACTCTCCAGCGTTTGCGGGTAAGCGTGAAGAAGGCCATCATTGCGTGCGGGGGATCGAAGACGTGGAGGCACACGTATTCCGGCTCCTGGTGTTGAACCTGCTGTTGCAGTTGTTCGACGGCGTAGCGACTTACCAGGGCCTGCGGGTCGGCTTCAAAGAAGCGAACCCCTTGCTAGTGGCCGCGTTCCAGGCGATCGGCGTGGGGCCGGCCCTGTTGCTTTTTAAGCTGAAGGCGTGCGGTCTCCTGGTGCTCCTGCAGCGCACCACGCCGGCCCCCATGAGGCTCGCTGTCCTGCGCATTCTGGCGGCTGTGTACTGCACGCTCTCGCTGGCACCGTGGCTGGGCAAGTTTCTCGCGTTGGCGGCGACGCTGGCGTGAGAGCTTGTGAAGAAATCCGGGCGGGGACAGGCTGTAAGGCCGCCGGAAGGGCGGGAGCAGTGCGCGAGCACTGCTCCCGCCCTCAAGACTGGAGCCCCGTTGCACCGGCACCGTTCTTGAGCGGTGGAGCACTGCCCCACCGGGAGGGACGCTTTCACAAGCCCTGAGCTGCGGTCACCACCAGCCGCCGGCGTCGACTACACGGCCGAGGCGACCGCGCCGGGAGAGGTTGCCAACTGTGGCGCCCCCTCGAAGGAGCTCTCCGCAGCCGGTCGCGCGGCCTGCTCCGACGGCTCTGCAATCGACCGCGGCAGTCGGACGCGCACGGTGGTGCCGACGCCGGGCTGGCTTTCCAGGTCCATCGTCCCCCCGAGGATCGTAATCAGCTCGCGCGCCAGCGCCAAGCCGACCCCCAGGCCGCCGTAGCGGCGGGTGAAGGACCCGTCGACCTGGCGGAAGTCATCGAAAACGAACTGCAGGTCGCTCGGCGCGATGCCGATCCCCGTATCCGCGATGAGGACGTCGACGCTACCGTCCAAGCTGCGCGTTGCCAGGACCGACACCTTCCCCTGCTCCGTGAACTTCGCAGCATTGCTCAGCAGGCAGGCGAGGAGCCGCTGCAGCTTTCGGCGATCGCTCCAGACTTCATCGGCGTTTGCCGCGACCTGCCAATTCAGGGTCACGGCCTTGCCGCTGAGCAACTCGCGGGCAGTCGGCAACAAATCCTCCAGAACTTCACGGAGACTCAGTTTTTCGACCCGAACGGCGCGTTTCCCGGCGCGAATCTCCGCGAAGCTCAGCAGCTCCTCCAGCAGGTTTTGCAAACGGCAGGCATTGACGCGCAAGCGCTCGACGCTCTCCCGGATCACCGGGTCGAACCCCGGCTCGATGACCGCATCGAGCATATCCGCATAGCCCAGGATGGCGTGCAACGGCGTGCGGAACTCGTGCGAGACGTTGGCCAGGAACTGGTCTTTTGCCTCCGCCGCTGCCCGCGCCGCGTCGGATTGCTCCGCCGCGTAGAGCGACCCGGCTGCGGCGTGCGAGACCATCTGACAAAGCCAGCGCTCCCGCTCCGACAATGCCCGCGGCTCCGCGACGCGTACGCAGAGCGTACCGTACTCGCGCCCGTGCGCCCGCAGCGGAAAGAGTTCGCCATCCTGCTCCTCACTGGCTTCGGCGTCGCGCAGAACGATTGCGCAGCGCAATCCCAGGCAGGCCCCCTCGATGAATCGCCCGATGCCGCGCACGAACTCGCGCGTCGCATGGGCCTCGGAAAACACGCCGGCCAGATCGAGCAAGAGACGGAGGTGCTCGTTCTCGTGCTCGGCTTCCCGGCGGCGGTGGCGCTCGCTCTTCAACTGCTCGACCAGCGATGCGTAAAAGATCGCCACGAGGAAGAAAAAGGGCACGCGGACCCACACGTCCGAGTGGAGCGGCTGGCTTCCGCTCGCCCACAGCCAGTAGGCGTACACCAGCGCAATGAGGCCGCTGCCGATGGCGACCTGCCCGAGTGTTTCGCCGACGGTGGTGAGGAAGATGGTGAAGAAGTACACGAGGAGCAGGTCCTGCGAAAGCCCGTGGCTCCAGGAAAGGCCGAACAAGATCAGCGCCGTGTCGGCCAGCACGAGCAGGGGACCGAACTGCGGGATGTGGAACAGTTTGCGCGGCGCAAGGGCCAGCGCGATGTTGCTGGCCGCAAAAAAGAGGACGTACAGGACTGCCTCGATCCGGATCACCGACTTGTCGGTCAAGACCAAGTACGCCGACGTGGCGATGACCACTGAACGGAGCAGAATGACGATGCGCTTGCGGTCGATTCCGGACCGTCCCTCACGCCGCCGGGCAGTTGCCCCGCCCCCAGCGAACCTCGTCATGGCCGATGTCATTGGTGTTGCCATGCGATTAGCAAGCGAGGAACCACACCAAGCCGCACCGCTGGGAATCCGGACGGTGGGGACGCCGCATTGGCTCGCGGAAAATGGGAAACGTCGCCCTGCGCCAGCCCGCCAAGAATGTGACGGCGCAGTGGCCACAGTACGCGATCGACCGGCCTCGTTTTATGTGCCCAGGACGACCACGCAGGAGACCGCACCGGGCCCGCCGACGTTGTGTGCGAGGCCGAGCGAGGGGTTCCGCACCTGGCGCTCCCCGCCGCGGCCGCGCAGTTGCTGGACGCACTCGTAAATCATCCGCACGCCGCTTGCCCCGATGGGATGGCCAAACGACTTCAGTCCTCCACTCGGGTTGATCGGGATGTCCCCATCGAGCGCCGTGCGCCGCTCCTCGACGAGGCGGCCGCCAGCTCCCTTTTGGCAGAAACCCAAGTCCTCGATGTTCGAGATCTCCGTCCACGTGAAGCAGTCGTGCACCTCGGCGAAGTCGATGTCCTGTGGCGTGATGCCGGCCATCTCGTACGCCTGGCGCGCAGCCATCTGGGTCGAGCGAAACCCAAGGTAGTCGAATGTGGGATCGAAATACGGCCGGCCCGTGGTGACGGCGAGCCCGAATCCCTTCACGAGCACGGGCTGGTCGGTGAATCGGCGCGCCCAATCCGCTCGGCACAGAATGGCCGCCGCCGCCCCGTCGGTCGTCGGACAGCAGTCAAACAGTCCAAACGGCCACGCGATGATCGGCGCCTTGAGGACCTGCTCCTCCGTGACCTCCATGCGCAAGTGCGCCTTGGGATTGCGCGCGCCGTTGTAATGGTTTTTCACCGCAACCTTCGCAAGCGTCTCGCGTCCGATCCCGAACGTATGCATGTAACGGTTCGCGGCGAGCGCGAAGAGACCCGGCGCGGAGTTGCCCTTACCGAGCAGCGGGTGGCCGAGGCGCGGCAGACCGCGGCCGCCGCGGTCTTTGAGCTTCTCGGCCCCCAAGACGAGCACGATATCGTACGTGCCCGAGGCGATCGCGAGACAGCCATTGCGGAACGCGTCGGTGCCGGTCGCGCAGTAGTTCTCCACCCGCGTGATGGGACGATCGTACAGGCGCAGCGCGTCTCCCAGGGACACGGCCGCCTTCCCACCCGCCGGCCCCGGAAGATAGGTGCCGAGGTAGGCCGCCTGGATTTCCGTCGGATCGATACGCGCGTCTTCGTAGGCCGCAAAGGCCGCTTGGCAGATCAAATCCTCGTAGCCGAGTTCGAATAGATCACCGAACTTCGTGCATCCGACTCCTATGACGGCGACCCGATCCTTCATGCTGGACCTCTACGAAAACGGCCCTGCGCGTTCAAGCAGATGAAAGGGCTGGAGGGATGTTGCTGCCCTCGAGCATGGGGGACGGTCCTCCAACCTCTCACCGTGAGGCACGGTCCACAAACTCCCCCGCCCCGCGCAACTCGATTCCTCGCCCTCTGAAGAGCGCCAGGGCTTCGCTCCGGCGGTGTCTCCTCACCGCACCGGCCGCGCCTTCCAGTAGTAGTGATGGTTTCCAGCACCCTCGTGCAGGCGGCGATAGGTCAGGACGACCGGGGTGCCGATTTCAATGTCATCGGCGTCCGCCACCTGGAGGTACAGCCGCCCCCCCCCATCGACATCCACAACCGCCATCGGCAGCGGATGTTCGAGGTTCGGGACAAGGTGATCGACAGTGTACGTGAACACAGTGCCCCGGCGCGCCAGGCGCACCTCCTCCATCCGCTCCTGCGCCCGACACTTGATGCACACGTGCGCCATCGGGTACTGCACCGTGCCACACGCCGCGCACCGGCTGCCATACAAACGAACGTCCTGCTTCAGCTCCTTGAACTCCAAGACGTTGGTCACCACATCGGTGACCTCTTCCACTTCGATCAGACGGCGGAACTTCAGGTACTTCTCGTACGAGGGCAACATGGCCTTGGCGGCGATCCAGTGCTGCACCGAGGTGGCGGCGCGGCCATTCGTGATCGCATCGGTGACCCGGAACAGAAGCGCGTCCGCACCCTCACCGTAGCTGCCCACCACAATCAACTGGCCCGGCGCGGCGGTATCCAGCGCGTGGGCCAACAAGAGCAGCGGCTCGGCGCAACCCGTGCACCCGATCTGCGGCGCCAGCGGCTCCACGAGCTGCCGCTTCGGGTCGAAGCCGAGCGACTTCGCCAAGTCGCTGGCCGCGCGCGCGTCTGGCGAGTACAGCGCCAGCCGATCGATCGCCGCGGGCTGTAGACGCTGGCGCTCGAGGATCGTGCGGATGGCCGGGCCGAGATCGCGCTCATAGCCGTACGTGTTCGAGAAGCGCCCGCCCGCGACTTGCACGGTGCGCGCCGTATCGGTGCGCCAGACATAGGTGAACTCCTCGGCCACCGATGCCGCGTCGAGGAACTCGGCAATGACCCCGCTGCGGGCGACGGCCACCGCCGCGGCCCCGTCCCCCAGCACGCCTTCGAGCTCCGTTTCCGGCTGTGCTGCGCGCACGTCCGCCGCTGCCACGAGCACCGTATCCGCGCCGCCCGCCTGCACGGCGCGGATCGCCGCCAGCATCGCGCTCACGCCCGCGCGCGCCGACCCCGCGAAGTCCGCGCTGAGGATCTCGCGCGGCAGATCGCACGCCGTGGCCAGGACACTCGCCATCTGCTTTTCACCGTACGGCGAACTGACGCTGGCGAAATATACGCCCCCCGCCGGCGACGGCGGATCGCCAAGACAGCTCATCGCCGCTTCGATGGCGAGGGTGAGAGCGTCCTCGTCGTAGTTCGCGACCGCGATCTCCCCCTTCGGCTGGCGTGCCCCCCAGGCCTGGGCGATCAGACTGCGATCGAGCCGAAAGCGCGGGATGTACGACCCATAGCGAGCGATACCGATCATGCTGCTTCCTATCCGGGCCGGGCGGCGCGCCGCCGACGCAGCCATGCCAACATGGCCGCGATCAGCAACGGGACCCCGGGCATCGAACCGTGTCCGCCGGAGTCGATCGCACACCCTTCGCCTTGCAAGCCGAACAGGCCGCCGGGCGTATTGGTCGGCGTGCGAGTC
>JBBITY010000037.1:0-968 GCA_037440565.1 Desulfurellales bacterium | reverse complement strand
GAGTCGGCGTCCGCGTTGCAACAGGGGTGTTGGTCTGCGTCGGCGTGGCGGTGGGCGCCGCCGTTGGCGTCTCCGTCGCGGTGCCAGTCGCCGTCGGCGTCACCGTGTCAGTGGCGGTGGCTGTCGCCGTCGCACTCGGCTCAGGGGTGTTCGTGGGAGTCCGAGTAAGCGTCGGCGGCGGGGCGCTGCTCAAGAAGATGGTGATCGAGCCGTCGCTGCGGTTCGTGGTGATGATGTCCGCCTGCCCGTCGCCGTCGACATCCGCGAGCAAGATCGCGCTCGGCGCCGATCCGGTGCCGCGGGCCGTGCCGGCAGGCACCAGTCCACCCGCGCCGTTGCCGAGAAAAAACTGAATATTGTCGTCCGTCGCATCCGCCACCACGATATCCAGGGCACCATCCCGATCGAAGTCGCCCAACACGAGCGCGGACGGATTCCGCCCCACCTCGGCATGGCTCGCCTCGGTGAACGCAAGCGTTCCCCCGGATCGAGACCCGATAAACACCACCACCTGTCCCCGCCCGGTCGGACCCGCCGTAGTGACGAGGGCCAGGTCGGGTACGTCATCGTCGTTGAAGCCCAAGGTGCCGCGGACTCGGTCCGGAATTGCCACCGCTATGGCCGCCGCCCCGCCGCGCGCCTCGTTCGCCACCTCAATCGCGACCTGCCGGCGGAAATCACCAGCCGGTTGCTGCAAGAAAAATGCGACGTTGCCGAGAAGGCCGTCCAGCGCGGCGACATCGAGCCGCGAGTTGCCGTCGAAGTCAGCAATCCCCAAAGCCTTGACCGGCCCGTCGACCGGCAGCGTCGCGGAGACTTGGAACGTGCTGTCGCTGCGCCCCGGCAAGACCATCACGCTATTTCCGGCGCTGTTGCCGACCACCAGATCCTGCAGTCCATCGTTCGTCACGTCGGCCACGGCGATCGCCGCCGGGCCAGGCAGCGGCGGGGTGTCGATGCCGCTCGGG
>JBBITY010000036.1:0-15755 GCA_037440565.1 Desulfurellales bacterium | reverse complement strand
TGGCCGGCCAACGAGGCACGGACCCATCGGCCCGCGCACCCTTCGACACGCCGCTACGCGGCTGCTCAGGGCGCACGGCCATCTGACCGCTCATCCCGAGTAGCACCCGAAGGGTGCGTATCGAGGGGGAGGTTTTCCCTCGCCGGGTGCAGGGCGAAGCCCGGGTGAGAGTCACCGCCTGGAATCGCGGACCCTCTTGAGCGGCACTGCGGAAACGGATAGAAGTGTCCCAAACAACTGTTTGTTTGGTTCGATCGCTGCGCAGCGGGGTGGTTTGCCCTGCCTTCGGCCGCGTGACGAACGGCAGAAAAAATGGGGGGATGAAGCCGTGAACTTGAGCGACATCGATCTCGTGAGCCCGGATGTCTTTGTTGCCGGCGTGCCGCACCACATGTTCAAGGTGCTGCGCGCCGAGGCGCCGGTGTTCTGGCACCCGGAAGTCGAGGGGCCGGGATTCTGGGCCATCACGAAGTACCACGACGTGGTGGCCATTTCGAAGAATCCGGCAACGTTCTCCTCGAACCGACGCACCGCCCTGCTGCCCGAGATGCCGCAGCCACAGCTCGACAACCAACGGCTGATGATGCTGAACCTGGACCCGCCGCAGCACAACAAGGTGCGGAATCTGGTCAACAAGGGGTTCACGCCGAGGATGGTCGCGCGCCTGGAGCCGCGTATACGCGAGATCACCGCAGCCATCATCGACCGCATTGCACCCAAGGGCGCCTGCGACTTCGTGACCGAGATCGCCGCCGAGCTACCCCTGCAGGTCATCGTCGAGATGCTCGGCGTGCCCATGGAGGACCGACACCTGGTGTTCGATTGGAGCAACCGGATGATCGGGTTCGATGATCCAGAGTACCAAACGACACCGGAGGACGGCGAGATCGCCGCGGCGGAGTTGTACGCGTACGCCAACCAACTGGCGCGCGAACGGCGCCAACATCCGCGCGACGACCTGGTGACCGTTCTCTTGAACGCCGAGGTCGACGGCGAGCGCCTCTCCGAGCTGGAGTTCGACCTGTTCTTTCTGCTCCTCTCCGTGGCCGGAAACGAAACGACGCGCAACCTCATCTCCGGCGGGATGCTGGCACTGCTCGAACATCCGGACCAACGCGACCGGCTCCTCGCGGACCCGTCGCTGCTCCCGTCCGCGGTGGAAGAGATGCTGCGCTGGGTGTCGCCGGTCATGCACTTCCGCCGCACCGCCACGTGCGACACGGAGATCCGCGGCCAGAAGATCCGCGAGAACGACAAGATCGTGATGTTCTATCCGTCGGCGAACCGGGACGAAGAGATCTTCCCGGATGCGGACGTCTTCGACATCACGCGCCATCCGAACGAGCACCTCGCCTTCGGCATCGGCCAGCACTTCTGCCTCGGCGCCAAGCTCGCCCGCCTCGAGATTCGGGTCATGTTCGAAGAGCTCCTGCGCCGTCTGCCCGACATCGAGTTGGCCGGCCCCGTGCGCCGCTTGCGCTCCAACTTCATCAACGGCATCAAAGCCATGCCGGTGCGCTTCACAGCGGAGCGGGCGCTGGGTGCGGGGAAACGGGGGTAGAGAGACGGGAGCAGGGAAACGGGAGTTGGAGGAAGCATGAAGCTTGTGGTCGATTATGACCTGTGCGAGGCGAATGCCGTGTGCATGAAGGTCTGCCCGGAAGTCTTCGAGGTGGGCAACGACGACACGCTGCACCTGAAGACCGAGCGCCCCGACGAACGCCTGCGTGCCAAGGTGGAAGAGGCCGTCCGCCGCTGCCCGCGGCAGGCGCTATCGATCGAGGAGGGTTGAGAGCGAACCTCGAACCGAAAAAGGATTTCACCGCAGAGACGCGGAGACACAGAGAAGACGGGGGTTTCCTTGAATACCTTCGCTGGATTCAAACCTCATCACAATGGCCTTGGGACTTCTCCACGAGAGAACTCTCTATCACTGTTGTCTCTGCGTTCTGGGCGCCTCTGCGGTGAACATTTTCTTTCGATTGGGGCTAGCCGACCTCGAATCACGAGCCGCTGGCGACCAGCGCCACCGTGCCGGCGATCAAAAACAGGTCCTTCACCACACGCCCTGCTCGAACATGGCGTCGAGCTTGGCCGCCCGGCGGCGTAGGATCTCGCGCTGCTCCGGGTGCGTGAGAATGTAGAGGTCGTTGCGTTCGATGCCGCGCACCACGCGCCTCGCCACCTCTTCGGCCGAGATCGTTCCCCCGCTCATGGCACCGGGCGACACGACCGGACCCTCCCGCGGGTTGCGCAGCTCCGCCGGGCGCAGGCGGGCCGACGTTTCGGTGAGATTAGTCGCCACGATCATCGGACACAGGACGCTGACGCCGATGCCGCGCGGCTTCAGCTCGCGCTGCAGCGCCTCACTGAGCCCGACGACGGCGAACTTCGCCGCCGAGTAGATGCCCATCCCGAGCATGCCGACTAGACCCGCCATCGAGGCGGTGTTGATGATGTGGCCGCCCGCCTTCTGCTCGAGCAGCATCGGCACGAAGGTCTCCACGCCGTGCACCACGCCCCAGAAGTCGACACTCATCACGTATTCCCAGTCCCGGTGCGTGGCGCTGGCGATCTCGCCGAAGACAGCGACGCCCGCGTTGTTGCAGACGATGTGCGCGGCGCTGAAACGGCGCCGCGTCGCCGCCGCCAGCTCCTGCACGCTGTCGAGCTTGGAAACGTCGGTCCGCACCCCCAGGACTGGAGCGCCCGTCGCTTCCAGGTCGCGCGTGGCGCGGCTCAGCGCCTCGTCGTCCAGATCGGCGAGGACGATCGATGCGCCGCGTGCCGCAAACGCGCGCGCCATGGCCAGGCCGATGCCCCCTGCCCCGCCCGTGATGACGGCAACTCGGTCGCGAAATGGGTCCATGGCGCGCCGTTACCACGGCGCCGCGCGCGCCGGCAAACGCCGAGTCGCGACGAACCCCGAGGAAGATGCTCACCGCAGAGGCGACGAGAACGCAGAGAAAAGAATGCTGGGGAGTGTTCTCGGCGACAAGCGCCAAAGGCCACTCTCCTGGGGTTCGAATCCAGCGAAGCGCTTCAGAGAGTCACTCGCTGTTGGCCGTTGGTCTGGCTGATGGCTGACGCTTATGGCCTTTGACTTTCCGCGCCGGCCGGCAGTAGTTACGGTCGGTCTTGAGACGATGCCCGGCTGTTTTCCGGGGAATGACGCAATCAGACAGCGCTGCGGCGGCCCCGGGGCCTCGGTACCGGAGCGCGCACACGCAGCAAGAAGGGGTGAATGGATGAGAAACGTCTACACTACGGCGGTCGCGGCAACGCTGCTGGCCATGCTCATGCACGGCACGCCGGCACGCGCCGGCAGCGCAGAGGGCGCGCGGGAAGAGGTCGCACCGGGGCTCTACGTCGGCGACATCCTCGACCAAAGTAACGCGCACCTGGCCAAGGACCTGCTCCCCCCGGAAATCGTGAGGCACTACGAAAACGGAGACTACCGCAACCGGATTGTTTCCTTCCCCGTCGGCAAAGTGCGCTGGGAGCAGTCCTTCATCGACGCAACCGAAAAGAACGCCAGCCAGCTCGACGTGGACGACCGCGGCACCGTCGTCTATTCCGCCACCGGCAAGCAGCCCGACTACCTCTACGGCATTCCGTTCCCGCACATCGATCCCGCCGACCCGAAAGCGGCGGTGAAGATCGTCTGGAACCAGTTCCTCGCCTACTGGTACGGGGGCAGCTCGTTCAACCTGACTTTGGTCACCATGCTGAACCCCAAAGGCATCGATCGTGAAATCCAGGCGAACGGGTGGTTTCATTTTCTCGACGGCCAGACACCGAAATACCGGAAGGAAAACCCGCTCAACCTGCAGAGTCAGTTTCTTGGCGTCTCGGTCGCCCCGGCGGATTTGCAGGGCACGGCGTCGCTCACCTGGCGCTATCGCGATCCGGCCAAGCGCGATTCGGTGTGGGCCTTCGTGCCGGCGCTACGACGGGTGCGCGCCGTGAGCCCGGCGAACCGCTCGGATGGTTACCTGGGGTCGGACTTCAGTGGCGACGACGGCTTCTTCTTCGACGGCAAGCCGGAGGACTTCACCTGGAAGCTGATCGGCCGGCGCGATGGCCTGCGCATCGTCGATCCGGCCGCGGTCGAACGACCGCTGCCCGTCGAGCCCGCTGCCGGCGGCGGATGGACGGTCCTGACGGCCGACGATCCGCCGATGGCGGGATACCGCATGGCGGGCTGGTCGGGCGTCGCGTGGGCACCGACCGATGCCGGACTGGCGAAGCGGCCATTCTGGGTGATCGAGGCCGTGCCGCGCGACAAGTACTACCTGTACGGCAGGCTGGAGCTGTGGATCGATGCCGAGACATGGGACGGGGCATGGAACCGCAAGTTCAGTTGGGCCGGGGAGCTGATCCACGCCTTCCAGACCATGGCGCGCGTCAATCAGGCGGCGGGGCCGGAGAACGAGCGGGAATGGCTGCCGGCGAGCACGCAGGTGTGGGCCTGCGCGGAGAACTTGAAGATGAACCGCGCCACGCTCGGCGGCATGCGCCCACACCTGAAGGCGCCCTTCGTCCGGCGGATGCCGGTCGATCCGAACCTTTTCGACCCGCAGGCACTGCAGCGCTACGGCAAGTAACAGTGACCGGTGAACGGTAACCGGTGAATAGTGAACGGTGAGCGGGTGACCGGTCACTGGTCGCTGGCGCACCGGCACACGGCCACTTTCCGCGCGCTTGTCGCGGCGGCAGCAAGACGCTACCAAAGAGGCACCGGAGAGGACGTGGTGTGAGACGAATGTGTTTGGAGACCATCGATGCCGTTTGCCCTGGCTGATATCAACGAAGCCATTGCCGAGGTGATCCCCGATCGGGAGGCGATCGTCACCGCAACTCGCCGCCTGACGTGGCGGGACCTGCAACTGCGCACACGCCGCTTGGCAAACCTGTTCGTGAAGGCCGGGCTGGGCTGCCATCGCGAACGCGACGCACTCGCCCCCTGGGAATCCGGTCAGGACCACATCGCCCTGTACCTTTATAATGGCAACGAATACGTGGAGGGGATGCTCGGTGCGTACAAGGCCCGCGTGGTGCCCTTCAATGCCAACTACCGCTACGTGGAAAACGAGCTGCTCTACCTCCTGAAGGACGCCCAGACGCGCGGGGTCATCTACCATGGCAGCCTGGCGCCGCGCCTGGCCAAGGTGCTCCCCCATTTGCCGCCAATGGCGATCCTGTTGCAGGTCGACGACGGCAGCGGCCAGCCGCTGCTGCCCGGCGCGCGGGATTACGAGCAGGCCCTCGCCGAGTCGTCCGACCAGCGACCACCCGTGCGGCCGAGCGAGGACGACCTGTACATGATTTACACGGGCGGAACGACGGGCCTGCCCAAAGGCGTGATGTGGCGCCAGCACGACATCTTCTTCGCCGCGATGGGTGGCCGGCTGCCCGGCGGCGGGGCGGTGTCGAGCGTCGACGAGCTGCTGCAGCGCGTTCCGTACGGCGAGATGCTGCGCGTGCTACCCTCCGCGCCCTTCGTGCACAACGCCTCGCAATGGTCCTCATTCATCATTCTCCATCAGGGCGGCACGATCGTGCTGCCCAGCAACACACGCCATCTCGACGCTGACGACATTTGGCGCACCGTGGAGCGGGAACGAGTCCTGACCCTGGCGATCGTCGGCGATGCGGTGGCCCGGCCCCTGGTGGATCAGTTGCGCGCCAAGCAGTACGACCTGTCCAGCCTTCAGGTCCTCGGGTCCGGCGGCGCAATCCTCTCCCCACCGTTGCGCCGCGCCCTGCTCGAACACCTGCCGCACGTGACGCTCGTCGATGGCTTCGGTTCTTCCGAAACAGGCGCGCAAGGATCGGTCGTCACGGCGGCCGGCAGCGAGCCGCCGCCCGGATATCCCATGGACGAACACCTGCTCGTCCTCGACGCGGGGCTCACCCGGCGGCTCAAACCGGGCGAGCCGGAGATCGGCTGGCTCGCGCGCGCTGGTTATGTACCGCTCGGATACTTCAACGATGAAGAGAAAACGCGCCGCACGTATCCGATCATCGATGGCGTCCGCTACGCGGTGCCCGGCGATCGCGCCCAAGTCTCGGAGGATGGCACGGTGAAGATTTTCGGGCGCGACTCCGCGTGCATCAACACGGGTGGCGAAAAGGTCTTCGCTGAAGAGGTGGAGCAGGCGCTCAAGCAGCATCCGGGCGTGTACGATGCCGTGGTCACCGGGACACCCAGCGAGCGCTGGGGTGAGCAGGTCACGGCGATCGTGGCTCTCCGACCGGGCGTGGACGTGAGCGAGCGCGAGTTGCGCGAGGCCGCCGCCGAGCATCTGGCCCGCTACAAGTTGCCCAAGGCCTTCGTCTTCGTCGATGCCATCACCCGCTTGGCCAGCGGCAAGCCGGACTATCGTTGGGCCAAGCAAATCGCCACCGCGGCAGTCGCCCGCGGCCAGATGGGTAATTACTGAATCTTGCAAATTATGCTGATGGGGCCGGGTTTCCCAAGTTCTGAGAGCTTCTGAAAAGGTCCCGGCGCGGAGAGGTCGGCACACCGGCGGCCAGGCGGGAACAGTGCTCCCGCACTCAAGAGTGGCGCGCTGGTGTGCCGGCCCCATGCTTGAGGGGTGGAGCACTGCTCCACCCCGGGTGT
The DNA here is from genome assembly GCA_037440565.1 of Desulfurellales bacterium. Taxonomy (GTDB): domain Bacteria; phylum Desulfobacterota; class Binatia; order HRBIN30; family CADEER01; genus JBBITY01. The sequence continues at coordinate 9,127 of JBBITY010000036.1, read as the reverse complement.
CGCGTCACCCTTTGTTCCGTGCGGGCGGCGGGGCCTGCACCGATCCGTCGTCGCCGAGCAAGCGGCTGACCGCCGTCTTGAGGAAGCGGCGCTGGCGAGCAACGGCGGCCGGGTTGCGCGGGTTTTCCGGCAGCACCGCTTCCAGCAGCGTCGCGTCCGCGAAGTAGCCGAAGATAAGGTGGTACAGCCCCGCAGCAAGATGCGGCATCTCCGCGGGCTCCCAGTGCTGGCGCGCGGCGGCGAGGACGCGAATCCCCTGCGTGTAGAGCGGACGGACCGCGCGCTGGAGGATGGCGCGCAGGTACTTGCTGTCATCCAACGCCGCGCGCTGAATGAGCCGAGGCAGATGGGGATGAGCAGCCAGGTAATCGACGATGCGATCGAGAAACGGGGCGCTGCCCAACTCTCCTTCGACCTCCGCGCTGGCCGCCACCATTCCGATGATGGGATCGAGGCCGCGCGCCAGGACGGCCTCGTAGAGGGCCTTCTTGTTCTTGAAGTGGTGGTACAGGCTGGCCTGGTTCTTCAGCCCCGCATCGGCTGCGATCTCGCGCATCGACACGCCTGCGAAGCCGCGCTGGGCAAAGCGCTGCTCTGCTGCGTCGAGAATCAAATCCCGCGTCGACCTGCTGTGGCGGCCGCGAGGCGCACGGCTCCTCATGGGCGGTCTGTACAGGCACAAACGCTTGTTTGTCAAACGACGATTATCTCAGGCGGGCTCCACCCTGCACCCGAAAAAAGCCAGGGTGTTACGCTGTTAGGCTGTGAGCTGTTCGGGATGCAGCCGCGCCGCGGCGCGTCGAGTTCCGCCCGTGCGGGGCTTCCTCCTTACCGGAATACCGAGCGCTCAGGGCCTTGCCCTGGGCTGGGGAACGCCAACCCTTTCGGTTACCATGCGGGGCGCGGGGCGAAAACCGCGTGCAACTGTGTTGGACATTCTCTTGAGCCCGGGAGCGGTGCTCCCGCCGTGGCTCATCGCTTGTCCGCCGCGGCCATGATCTCGGCCATCCGGTTCACGGTCTCGATGAACTCGTCCACCATCTCGTAGATCACCTCGCGAGTCGGGCGGATGGCGTTCATGCGGCCGACGATCTGCCCGACTGGCGACCCGACCAGATCCTTCGCGCCGTACTTGTCCAGGTGCGCGTACTTGTGGATGCGGCTGATGGCCTCGGCGGTGGCCATGAACTGCAGCGGCATCGGCAGCGCGCCGGGCGAATCCGGCCCGTCCCAGGCATCCGTCCACGGCGTCCGCAACTGCCGCGCCGGTTTGCCGGTCATAGAACGGGAGCGCACAGTATCGCGCGACGTCGCCTTCAGCAGCTTGTCCTTCACGATCGGCAGGGTGTCGCTCTCGCTCACGGTGAGCCACACCGAGCCCGTCCACGCGCCATCGGCGCCCAAGGCCAGGGCCGCGGCGATTTGGCGCCCGCAGCCGATTCCGCCGGCGGCGAGAACCGGCGTCGGGTGGACCGCATCGACCACCTCGGGCACGAGGACCATCGTGGACACCTCGCCCGTGTGGCCGCCGGCCTCACCGCCCTGCGCGACGATGACGTCGACGCCGTTCTCTTTCTGCTTCAGGGCCTGACGTGCGGTGCCCACCAATGCGGCCACCGGCACGCCGTGGCGGTGCGCCTTCTCCACCACGTCCGGCGGCGGCGGGCCGAGCGCGTTGACTAGCAACTTGATCGGGTGCGACAGGCCGATGTCTACGTGCGAGCGGCCGCCGGCGTCCGTCCAGCCGAGCAACGCGTGGATTCCGGACTCGCCTTCCGGCAGCGGCGGGACGTTGTACCGCTCGAGCACCTGCTCGATGAAGCGCCGGTGTTCCTCCGGAATCATCTGCTGCAGCGCGGCTTCCATCTGCTTCTCATCCAGGTTGCCGAGGCCGGCGGCGACCGACGAGGCCGGCATGACGACGTCGAGCCCGTACGGCTTGCCGTCGACATGCTCATCGATCCACTTGAGCTCGACCTCCAGTTGCTCGGGCGTGAACGCCACCGCACCGAGGACGCCGAATCCGCCGGCGCGGCTCACTGCGGCGACGACGTCCCGACAGTGGCTGAAAGCGAAGATGGGAAACTCGATCCCAAAGGTGTCACAAACGCGCGTGCGCATGGTGATGTCCCCCCCTTTTTGTGAACGTGCTCCTGCCCTGCTCTTTGATATTCAGGGCGAACTCATCTCAGATTTTCGACCGCGAACTTCATCGCCCAGGCGTAGTCGGGCTTGCCGCTCGGGCTGTGCACGATCTGCGGCGCCACGACGAGACCCTTGGGAATCTTGTAGTCGGCGAGGTGCGCCGCGCAGTGCGCGCGCAGCTCTTCAAGGCGGAGCGCGCCGGTGCCGGACTTCAGCGATACGACCGCGGTCACCTGCTGGCCCCACCGTTCGCTCGGAATGCCGACGACCAGCGCGTCGTAGACCTTGGGATGACTCCTCACCACGCGCTCGACCTCTTCCACATACACTTTCTCGCCGCCGGTGTTGATGCACACCGACTCGCGGCCCAGGATGACCAACTGCCCGCGTTCGTTGTAGCGCGCGCGGTCGCCGCCGACGGCGTAGCGCACGCCGTTGACGACCGGAAACGTCTCGCGCGTCTTTTCCGGATCGCCCAGGTAGCCGAGCGGCAAGTGACCGCTGCTGGCGATCCAGCCGATCTCGCTCGGCTGGCCGGGCACGACGTCGGCATCCGTGACCAGTCCACTGCGATCCGCTTTGAGCAGAACCGTATTGTCGCGGAGCTGATACGCGGGCAGGCCGGCCTCGCCCGAGTCCGTGTTGTAGCTCATCGCCTGAAGGCCGAGTTCGGAACCGCCGAAGCTCTCCAGAAACACGATCCCCGGCGGCAGGAGGGACAGCAACTCGTCGCGCACCGCCGGCGAGAGCACCGCCCCGGTGCTGCCGATCATCTGCAAGGACGAGATATCGTACGCGCGCTCGCGCAGCGCCGCCAGCAGTGGGCGCGCAAAGGCGTCGCCGATCACCTGCATCGAGTTGACCTTGTGCTGCTCCACCGCCCGCCAGACGGCGTGGGCATCGAGCCGACGCGTCTCGTCGGGCAGCACGACCGTCCCGCCGCGGTGGAAGGTGTTGCACGCCGCCCAGTGCCCCGCGCCGTGCATGAACGGCGGCAGAATGAGGAACCGCCCGCCCAGCCCCATGCTCACGTGCTCGATCAGCTTCTGCTCGCTATCGAGTCGCGGGAAGCCCGGAATGTGCCCGCCGAGGCCGTTGTAGAAGACATCCTCCTGCCGCCACAGGACTCCCTTCGGCATCCCGGTGGTGCCGCCGGTGTAGAGCACGTACAGATCGTCGGCCGTGTACGGCAGGTCGAGTGGTTCGTCGCTCTGCTGCGCGAGCAGCGCGTCGTAATCGACGGCCCCCGGCAGCAGCGCGTTTCCGGACTCGTCCGCCACTTGGATGAGGAACTGCACCTGCGGGAGTTGGTCGCGAATCGCCGCCAGGGTGGGCGCGAAGGCGGCGTGATAGACGATCGCACGCGCGCGGCTGTTCTGCAGCACGTACACCAGCTCCTCCGCGACGTAGCGGTAGTTGATGTTCACGGAGGCGGCGCGCGCCTTGTAGGAGCCGAACATGCCCTCCAGAAACTCGTTGCAGTTATGGAGGTACAAGGCGACGTGATCCTGACCCGATTCCCACGGCTGCAGCCGGCTGCGCTCGGTGTGACAGCCGAGGCCGAAGTCGCGCAGCGCGTGAGCGAAACGCCGGCAGCGCGCATTGAACTCGGCGTACGTCAACCGCCGATCGCGCCAGACGAACGCCTCCCGATCGGGAATAGCGGCGGCGATCAGCTCCTGAATGACGGCGAGATTGGCGAGCATGGGTTATTCGGTGAGCCAGTGAGCCTGTGGGCCAGTGAGCCAGTGAGCCCGTGGGCCAGTGAGCCGGTGAGCCGGTGGGCCGGGGGCCGGCCCAGTCCACAGCGCCGGGCCACGGGTGGGCGGGCGGACGGGCACGCGGATCACGGGCATACGGGCTTACCGTCCTTTGAACACGGGCTTGCGCTTCTCCTTGAATGCCTTCGTTCCCTCGCGGGCGTCCTCGGACAGGGAGACCGGGATGCCGATCTCCAGCTCCTTCTCCAGCGCCTGCTGAGTTGGCACGCCCAGGCTGGCCAACGCCGAGCGCTTCACCGCCTGGACGGCCAGCGGCCCGTTCTCGTTGATGATCTGGGCATAGCGGCGCGCCTCGGCCATGACTTGCGATCTCGGCACGACCCGGTTGACCAAACCGACGCGGTGCGCCTCCGCGGCGGAAATGCGCTCGCCGGTGAGCATGATCTCCATCGCGATGGGAAACGGAATCTGGCGCGGCAGGCGCACCGTGGAACCGCCCATGGGAAAGAGGCTCCATTTCACCTCGGCGAGCCCGAACTGCGCGTCGTCCGATGCAATCCGAATGTCGGTGCAGTTGAGGATTTCCAAACCGCCCGCCACGCAGAACCCTTTCACCGCGGCGATAATCGGCTTGTAGACCTCAAAATTGCGCAGCAGGCCCTTGTAGATCAGGCTGACGTCGTTCTTGATGCGCTCGTCGAACTCGTTTTCCGCCGGGCGCAGTCCCTGCATCATTCTCACCAACCGATCCAAGTCGGCACCGGCACAGAACGCGTCGTCGCCCGCGCCGGTGAGGATCGCGACGCGAATGCTCTGGTCGTCGCTCACGTCCTGCCATGCATCGGCGAGGCGGCAGAGCATCTCCGGATTGATGGAGTTGCGCGCCTCCGGCCGGTTCATGGTCAGCGTGGCGATGCCGCCGTTTTTTTCATAGAGCAATGCCGGTTCAGCCATGAGTGCTCCTCACGTGTCAGGTGTCGGCGGTGAGGTTTTGGGGGGTCAGAAATCCGTGATTCTCGACCGGCACCCGGCACCCGACCTCGCTTTCACAGTTCGCTGGTGACAATCCACATCGCGAAGTACTGGGCGCCGCCGCCGTAGGCGTGACCCAGTGCGGTCTTGGCCCCCTCGACCTGATGCGCGCCGGCGCGGCCCATCACCTGCAGCGCCGCTTCGCCAAAGCGGAGCATGCCGGAGGCGCCGATGGGATTCGTGCACAGCACGCCCCCCGACGGATTGATCGGCAGATGCGCGCCGAACTTCTGCTCGCCGCGATCGACGATCCTCCAGCCCTCGCCGAGATCACAGAAGCCGAGGTTTTCGAGCCACATCGCTTCGAACCACGAAAACGGCACGTAGATCTCCGCGGTGTCGATCTGGTTCCACGGATCCGTGATGCCCGCGGCGTCGTAAACGTGTTTCGCACACGCCCGGCCAGCGGCCGGGTTCACCTGGTCGCGTGCCGGCACCCACATGGCCTCGGCGTACGACGCGCCCGCTCGCACCCATGCCGGCTTCCGCGGCCCCTTCTTCGCGGCGGCTTCGCTCGCCACGATCATGGCGACGGCGCCGTCGGACGACGGGCAGGTTTCCAGATAGCGAATCGGGTCCCACAGCATCGGCGACTGCATCACGTCTTCGACCGTCATCGGCTCGCGTAGATGCGCGTACTCGTTGCGGCCCGCATTGGCGCGCGCATTGGCGGCAATCATCGGACCGATATGCGGCGGCGCCTTGGTGCGCGCGATGTAGGCACGGATGTAGGGCGCGAAATACCCGCCCGCGCCGGCGACCAGGGGCGGCGTGAACGGCAGGTTGGGCGACAGCGCCCACATGGTGTTGCCTTCCGACTGCTTCTCGAAGGCCACGGTCAGCACGCGCTCGAACAACCCTGACGCGACGTGCGTCACCGCCGCGAGGGCCGTCGTCGCCCCCACCGAGCCCGCGGTGTGGACGCGGATCACCGGCTTGAGATGACCACCCACCGCGCCGATCAGAAACTGCTCGGGCTGCATGATGCCTTCGAGCATGTCCGGCGCTTTACCGAGCACGACGGCGTCGATGTCCTTGTGCTCCAGGCCGGCGTCGAGCAAGGCGCGGTCGATCGCCTCGCGGAGGAGCCCCGGCATGCTCAGGTCCGACCGACGCGCCGCGTGATGCGTCTGCCCGACTCCGACGACGGCGACCGGGCGCTTCATGACCACCTCCGCTCGCGCCCGAGCACGAAGACCAGGTTCTGCTGCAGGGCATGTCCCTGTGCCGCGTGTGCGATCGCGCGGCGCGCGTTGGGCACGGCATGCGCGCCGGCCCTGCCGCTCAATTGCCGGAACGCCTCGCCGAGCCGGATGAGGCCGGTCATCATCAGCGGATGTCCGGTGATCGGCCCGCCGGACGGGTTGACGACCGGCTTTGTCTCGCCCGCCGGCGGCAAGCCCATCGCCTCGCGCAGGATCATCTCCTCGGCGGGATTGGTGGCGAACAGTTCGATCACGTCGACCTCGCTCGCGCTGTCGAGCCCAGCCATGGCCAGCGCTTTCTCCGTCGCCAGCCGCGCACTCGCGCTGCGGCTCAGATCGCGGGCGCCGAGTGTCTGCAGCTCGGCCCGTTGGTCGATGCCCTGAATCCAGACCGGCCGATCGCACAGCTCCTCCGCTTTGCCTTCGGCGGCGAGGATCAGACACACCGCGCTCTCGCCGATGGGCGGCACGTAGCCCTGGCGCAGCGGCTCCACGACCCAGGGCGTCTGCTGCAGGGCCTCGGCGGTCGCCGCCTCGCGCACCTGGGCGTCCGGATTGCGCGCGCCGGCGGCGCGATTGCGGGCGGCGATCTCGGCCAGGTCGCGGTCGGTCGTGCCGCTGCGCGCCATGTAGGCGCTCGCCTGCAGCGCGGCCGTCGTCATCGGGCCCAGACCGAGCGGCGCCTGGTAATAGGGATCGAGCTGCAAGTTCAGGATGCGCTCGGGTTGGCCCTCGGACACCTTGCCGTAGCCGACCACCATCGCCGTATCGCACTCGCCAGCCTGGATGCGAATCCAGGCGTAGTAAGCGGCGAAGGCCGCATCCATTTCGAGATGCGAGTCTTGTTTCGGCGGCCAGGCACCCATGACGTCGAGCGCCGCGACGAAGCCGAACGGGCGCCCGTCGATGTAATCGGCCGAGCCGGCCGTTTGGTAGTCGATCGCCTCGCGCTCCACTCCGCACTCGGCCAGCGCGCGCTTCACCTGCGGGTAGAGCATCTCGGTCGCCGTGCGGTGCGCGTCGCAGGCGACGATCGGCGCCTGCGCGAACCCAACGACAGCCACGTTGCGCAGCTCGCTCATCCTCGCCTCACAGCCGGTGGACAAAGGATTCGAGCGGCGCGTCCGGCTCGCCGGTCGGCCGGAAGTACAGGATGTCCTCGAAGGACCCCTGTCGCTCGCCGTCGGGCTTCCACACCGCCTCGACTCGCATACCCATGCGCACCTCCTCCGGCTTGCACTCCTGGATCGCGGAGAAGATCGACAGGGCCGCGCCGTCGAGCGCCACCGAGGCCGCGACGTAGGGAAGCTGCAGGTCGCGGCCGATCACCGGGATGTTGACAATGCAGAAGGTCGTGATCACGCCGCGGTCGCTCACCTCGACGAGCTCGTCGCACGGCGCAAAGCTTTCCGGCGACGAGACCAGCGGCGGGACAAACACCTTGCCGGTCTTCGAGCACCTCGAACCGAGGATCCTCTTGTCCTTCAGGGCGTGCAGGAAGCGGGCCCGGCAATCGCCGGCGGTGTAGCGGTACGGCAGGTACAGGTTGGCGTCGACATACTTCACCGGTTCCTTCGGCGGCTCAGTCATTGGATGTTCCGTGTTTCACCGTCTTCCTGTGTCCGCGTCTCGGTGGCTGCGTTGCGGATCACCCGATCACGCGGAAACACGAGATGTCGCGAATACTGCCCTTGCGCTCGCCGTCGGGCGCCCACACCGCCGCGACGCGCGCGCCCACCTTCAGCCTCTGGAGATCGTCCTTGACCACGTGCGCCAGCGCTGTGTCCGCGCCGTCCAGGCGCACCAGCACGTACGCGAAGGGCGCAGCGAACGGGTGCAAACGCGCCATGGGCTCGTGCACAATCGCGACGGCGGTCACCGTGCCGGTGTCCTTCACGGCCACCCACTCGCCCCCCGGCGAGGCATCGACCTCCGAGTAACCGAGCGGCGGCACGACGACCCCCTGGCCCGCGACGCGCTGGCCCCAGATGGTCTTCTGCTCCTTCAAGCCCGCGAGAAAGCGCCCGATGACCTCGCCGGTGGAGTGCTTGTAGGGAAACTCCATCACGAAGTCCTGATACATCGGGGCAACGGCAGACTTCTCCACGGGCGCTGCGCTCGTCATGCGCGGATCTCCACTGTTGTCGGGGCTGTCAAACAGGCGCCGCCTGTGTAGCCTAACAAACGTTTGTTCGTCAAGAATACCCAGCCCCAAATCGGAGAAGAGATTTCCCCCCAGGGCCTTGGGTTCAGGGCCAAGGACATCGTTCCCGTGAAGAAGCGCCTCCGCTCCCCGCATTTTTCGCGGGGAGTGGGTTGGGGGGAGAGGCTCATCTTTTTCCCTGCAGGGCTTCGAGGACCTTCTTCGGGTGCTCCGCGGCGCTGGCGACTTTCGCCCAGTGCTTCTTGACTTTGCCGTCCGGCCCGATCCACACGGTCGAGCGAATCACGCCCTTCGTTTTCTTCCCGTACATCACCTTGTCGCCGTACGCGCCGTACTGCTCCATCACTTTCCGGTCCGGATCGGAGAGCAGCGGGAAGGGCAGCTTGTACTTGGCAATGAACTTCTGGTGCGACGCCGCGCTGTCGGCCGACACGCCGAGCACGACGACGTTCATCTTCTGCAGCGTTTTCCACGCATCGCGGAAGCCGCACGCTTCCTTCGTGCACCCGGGCGTGTCGTCCCTCGGATAGAAGTAGAGAATCACATCCTTCCCGGCGAAGTCCTTGAGCGACACCTTCTTCCCGTCAGCGTCGGCCAGCGTGAATGGCGGTGCCGCTTTCCCTTCCTGAATCGCCATGCTTTTTCCTCCTCGATCATGCGCTCGCCGGCATGGCCGGCTACGACCCGGCGACCACCATACCCGCGAATCGGCGCTCCGGGAAGCCCGTCGGTGGGAGGGCAGGCTGCGGTAAGACTCCTCCCGATGCGTCGACAGGCTCAGCATGAGCAGATCCCCGCCGCGATTTGTGCGCGTTTTCCCGCTCGCCTCCCTGTCGGACCCGATGGCTGGTCACTCCGCA
>JBBITY010000035.1:0-15829 GCA_037440565.1 Desulfurellales bacterium | reverse complement strand
CGAAGCTGGTCGTGTTGGCGGCCGGCGGTATCGGCACGCCCCTGATTCTCCAACGGTCGGGCTTCTTCGAGGCCGGCCACGGCATGACCATGGACACCACCGTGATGGTGTGCGGCATGTCCAAGGAGAAGGGCATTGGCGACGAGCCCCCGATGACCTGGGCGTACGCCAACGACGAAGTGGGTTACATGTTGAGCACGCTGATCGACCCGTGGCTGCTCTTCCCGATCATGGCGACGATGAAGAGCCCACGGCATCTGTTCAAGTGGCCGGCGTGGAGCCGCGCACTGGGCGTCATGATCAAGATCAAAGACGATATCTGCGGCGGTATCGCGCTCGACGGCGAGATCTCCAAGCCCATGACCGAGCGCGACCAGTTCCGATTGAACCATGGGGCGATCGTGGCGCATCAGATTCTCGTGCGCGCGGGCGCGGACCCGGAATCCATCTTCATCACGCCGCTGCGCGGCACGCACCCCAGCGGCACGGTGCGCCTCGGTCAGATGCTGGATGACAACCTGCAGACGGCGGTGAAGAACCTCTACGTCTGCGACGCGAGCACCTTTCCGGAGGCGCTGAACCGCCCCACGGTGCTCACCATCCTGGCGCTCGGGAAACGGTTGGCCCGGCACCTGTTAGCGACAACGCTCCGCGAGTCGACGGCCGGTCTTGAACAGCCGGCGACGAGCCGAAAAATGCACACTGCCTGAACCAGCGGAACGGAAGGGAGAGACCGAGCCATGCGCATCTACAATGACATCACGGAAACCATCGGCCGGACGCCGCTGGTGCGCTTGCGAAGGGTGATGGACGGAGCCGGCGCCGAGGTGCTGGCGAAGCTCGAATGCTTCAACCCACTCTCCAGCGTGAAGGATCGCATCGGAGTCAGCATGATTGCCGCCGCGGAGCGCGAGGGGCGCCTGCGGAAAGACAGCATCATCCTGGAGCCCACCAGCGGGAACACGGGTATCGCCCTCGCATTCGTGTGCGCCGCGAAGGGATACCCGTTGGTGTTGGTGATGCCCGAGACGTTCAGCGTTGAGCGCCGCGCGATCATGAAGGCCTTGGGAGCCGAGATCGTGCTGACGCCAGGCGCCGAAGGCATGCCTGGCGCCGTGCGGCGGGCGGAGGAGATGCAGGCGAGCGATGCCCGCTATTTCATCCCCCAACAGTTCAAGAACCCGGCCAATCCGCAGATCCATCGCGAAACCACTGCGCGTGAGATCTGGGAGGATACCGACGGCCGGGTCGACATTCTCGTCAGCGGCGTTGGGACTGGCGGCACCATCACGGGCGTCAGTGAAGTGATCAAGCCGAAGAAGCCGAGTTTTCGGGCGATCGCGGTGGAACCCGCGGCCTCACCCGTGCTTTCGGGTGGGCAGCGCGGACCTCATAAGATTCAGGGCATCGGCGCCGGGTTCATTCCCGATGTGCTGCGGCGTGAGCTGGTGGACGAAATCATCCATGTTACCGACGCCGACGCCATCGAGATGACCCGGCGCCTCGCCCGCGAGGAAGGCATGTTCGTCGGCATCTCATCTGGCGCGGCCGCGGTGGCAGCGGCCGAGGTCGCCAAGCGGGCGGAAAACCGAGGCAAGATGATCGTCGTGGTTCTGCCCGACACGGGCGAGCGCTACCTCACAAACGGTCCGTTCACGGCCTGACCGCGTCCGTCACGAGTTTTCTGCAATGCGCTCCAAGAAGGCGACGGCCGCGGCGGCCGCATTGTGCGCCGCGAGCCGGTAGTAGGCGAAGAACTGACCCGGGAACCCCGGCAGTCCGAGTGGATCCCCTGCCCCGTCCGACACTGCGCGGAACGCGATGAACGGAATGCCGCGCGCGGCTGCCTCACGGGCAGCCGCCGCGGTTTCCATGTCTTCCACAATGGGGGCCTCGATATCGACTGGCGCGAGCGTCCCCTGCGAAGAGCCCTCTCCCGCATCACCTGCTTCTCCCTCGTTACCAAGGGACTGTTGCTTCTCTCGGGGCCGCAGGTTCTCCGCACCTTCCGATCCCACGTCGCAGCCGAACACGTCGCCCCCGTTCGGCTGGCAAGGGAACGGCGCGCCGCCGAATGGATCGCTGCTCACGCCCACACCGCCCACCACGACGGCGGGCTCGTGGAGCAGACACACCGGCTGCCCCGAGGCCGGCACGACGGTGCAGCGCTCCAGAGAGACCACGCCGGGTGCCGCGATCTCGTCGGCCAACTCGAGCCATTCCCGATGCGCGGCGTAGGTCGTTCCATCGAGCGCCCACGCCTCCGGAACGGCGACATCCCCGATCCGCAGAGAACTGCCGGCGACGCCCGAGAAGACGACTCCCGTCACCTCGAACCGTTCGAGCAGCGCGTGCGTGGTCGCGGCCGCGTTCACCAACCCGATGCCCGTGAGCCCGAGAACGACCGGAACCCCTCCGAGCTGCCCCACCCGAAAGAGGTGGCCCTCGATCTCCATCGTGTCATCGACGGTCGTCTGTTCGAGCAACGGAGCCAGCTCGGCCGGGAAGGCACTCAACACCGCAAGGAATGGCGGCGTCGAGGAATCGTCGTCTCCCCCCGCACAGCCGCAAACGACGGCGGCAAGGGCGGCCACGACAGCCGGCCGCAGCCGCATCCACCGGCACCGACCGAAGGATCTCATCAGAAGAAAAGGGATGAACGGCTCAGAGCGCCTGATCGTACATCCGCCACGTCTTGTAAATGCGCGCGTCCATCATCTGCAGTGCCGCGTTCATCGGGCCGTTGTCTTCGAGAATCCAGCTCATCTCCCCGGCCGTGTAGCCCTTTTGCAGACCGGCCCGCCACGTCTCCTGATAAAGCAGCGCGCCGATACCGAGCGGGTGGTGGTTGGGTAAGACGCCGAGGGCGAAGATGCGCACGAAGTGGATGTGCCGGCGCGCAAGCAGCAGGCGAAGCCAGCCGAGCGGGAGCAAGCGCCCGCGCAGCGGTTTGAGCGCGCGGTTGATGTCGGGCAGGCAGACGACGAAGCCGACCGGCTCGGGTTCGCCCTCCACGTACGCGAACAGCGAGAGATCGGGATCGGCGATCAAGCGGAGCGCGCGCGCGATATCGTCGACCTCCTCGTCGGTCACCGGCACAAAGCCCCAGTTGCCGCTCCACGCGCGATTGTAGATCTTCTGCACCCGCCGCGCTTCGGTGCGATAATCGCACAGGTTCATTTTCGCGATGCGCACGTGGGCCTGCCGGCGGGTCCGCTCGGCAGCCTCGCTCAGCGCCGCTGGGACCGGCCTGGCCTCGAGCCGGTAGGCATAGAGGTCCTTCGCTTTGCTCAGGCCGGCCTGCTCGTACAGGCTCACGTAATACGGCGGATTATAGGTGGTGAGCACGACCGGATCGTGTTCGAAGCCGTCGATCAACAACCCAACCTCGTGGTTGGTCGTGAAGTTGTGCGGCCCGCGCATGACCCGCATGCCGCGCCCGCGCAGCCACGTGGCGGCCGCCTCGAACAGCGCGCGGGCTACGGCAAGGTCATCGATCGCCTCGAAGAACCCGAAATACCCGATCGGCTGCTTCTGGAAGGCCACGTAATTCTGGTCCACCGCGGCGGCGATGGTTCCGACGATTGCCTCGCCCCGCCGCGCGAGGAAGTACGCCACCTCGGCGTGGTGAAAGAACGGGTTGCGCCGCGGATCGAAGAACTGCCGTCGTTCAAACAGCAGCGGCGCCACCCACCGCGGGTCGTTGGCGTACACCTGCCACGGGAAGCGAATGAACCGGCGCATGTCCGCGCGACTGGCGACCGCATCGACTCGGAGCACAGTGTCCGTACGCTATCACGCGCCGGCCGCGGACGCGAACCACGGGGGCAAGTTGCATCGCGCTCGGCAGTCAGGATGTCACGAATTGCGAGGCGGCGGATGCCGATGCCGAGCCAGGTGACAATCGCCGAGTTGATTCAGGGAGTGGGCAAGCGTTGAGCAGGTGCGGCACGGCACCGCCGACCCACACCCGGACGCTACCGCCCGGACTTCGAGGATGACCGGCCGATCGCCGAGGAAAACTGGGGCGAACCGTCCGATCCCAGGTACCTCAACGGCGGCGCCCCAGTGAACGCCGTCGCGGTGGGGAGAAGCCGGGGCGGGAGCATTGCTCCCGCCCTCAAGATTACGTGACCGAATGCATGGCGTCATTCTTGAGGGGTGGAGCATTGCTCCACCCCGAGGGATTTTTCACAAGCTCTGAGTATAGTCGAAGGGCACGAGCGGGCCTTTCTCCGACTGCCTGGCTAGTTCGATTCGTCGTTGTCCTGAAGTGATACAGGTCAGTCCGTTCGGCCCGTCATCGCGGTCGACATCCACGCAGAAGCCAACCAGCGCGTCGTCGATGCACTCCTCGAGTGAGTCCGTGAATCCGTCTGTGTCCGAGTTCTCAGCCACGCACCAAGATGAGGCGAAGCGACATCTCCAGTGACGGCGTCATCCGGAAAACACGGCGCTTGAGGGAAGGGCTTCGTGGACGGAGCGGAGTCGCGCGGCGCTCGGCGCGTTGGCCTGCGCACTCGCCGTGAGGCCAACTGTGATAGGTTCAGCTCGCGGCGCGAGTGCCGCGTGCGATCGCACGCATTCCGCCAGCCGGCAGCCGGCGATGATGAGGCTCTATGTGCGGGGCTGCCTCGGTTTCATTGTCGAGGCACACAGGGGGTGACACCTGGCGAAGAAACCGACGATCGCCACCGCAACGTGACGTGGCTGACAAATTGGTCACGCTGCGGCGCGACTCCGAGATGTGAGCGTGCGCACTGCGGAACGCGCAGATGTGTCCTTGTCGCCACCCGCCGTCAGCGCTGGAAATTGGAATTAGAGCGGCGACCCTCGGCTCAGACGAGCCGAAACCCCATACCCATCGCTGCGGGCACGTGCTCGGGGAAGAAGAAAATCCGATTTTCGGGTTCCACCTGCGCCCTTATGTCATGAAAGGCGGCGCCCCCGACGGCCGATGTGAAAAAGGGGATACGTCCCATTTCGTCAAATGGGACGTATCCCCTTTTTCATCTTCGGTCAGCGGCAGTCCGCGTTGACCCGCGTGACGATGTCTCCGATCGAGGAGCCGAAGAACGAAACCACCCCGCGGAGCTGCAAGCCCTTCGCGCGCCCGGTCGCGGTCAGCGCCGCGCACTCGATGCCGCGACCTGTTTCCGCGAACGGGCCGAAAGCGTCCGTACAGTGGTTCTGGGTCACGCAGATGTCCCCTGCGGGGCAGTCCGCAGTGGACGCGCATGACGCGAAACTGGTCGAGCAGAAAAAGTTCAGACAGTCCGAATCCGACTCGCACGGTGAGGTCGTGTCGATCGAGCAGTGCTTTCCGTTGTTCGCGTTGTGCAGGACGGTGTTTGCCGTGTCGGTGGTCATCGGCACGCAGCTCGAACCGACCGTGATCAGCCGCGCGTTTGGATCGCCGATGCAAGGATCGAGTGTCGGTCTCTCGACGATCAGATTAACCCCGAGGTTGCACCGCAAGCCACCAGTTCCGGTGGGCGGTCCGACGGCGGTGTCGACGCACTGGCATTCGCAAATATTCCCGAAGCCGACGTTGTCCGGCCCGTTGCACGAACCGTTGGGGCACTCGCCGACATTCGGCACACAGGTCTCACCGGCCGGGCAGTCGTCATCACTTGAGCAGGTGAAGACCGTGCCTCCCGAACACTTCTTCCCGCACGTCGTCCCTGCGGCCGAGTCACAGTTGCACGGCAGCCCGTCTCGATCTCCTCCGTCGCAGAAGCCCTCGCAACCTCTCTGTCGAAGGGTCGGTACCTTGCCAAGGCCCTGACAATAGGTCTGACACTGTGCCTTGCAGTCCTCGTTGCCCGTACATTCTCCGATGTTGTGGTCGGAGTACAGCTCGACCGAAATATTGCTGCCGCCGTCGCAATCAATGACCCCCTGCTCGCAACCCGCAAACGGCGTGATGCAGACGAACCCGATTCCCCCGATGAAGAGGGGCTCGAATTGCACGACCTCGCACGTGCAAGGCGCCTGACCGGTCGCCGGATCGGCGTCGCCGCACGTGACGTCCAGGGTGCCGAGGGCGTCCAGCACCAGGGGCGGCAAGCTGGTGTTCAAAACGATGCTGCTCGTGCTGGCCAGCACGCAGGACGGCGTCGGTTGGCAGCCGTGCAAGGCGTTGTTGATCCCCAAGACCACCTCGTTGATGGTGACTTGACCACTCTCGTCGGCATCGAACTCGGGGCACGCGGTCGGGTCTCCTCCCTTCACCAAGATGTCGACCCCCGTGAGTAGCTCGTCGACGGTCACCCGCTTGTTCTCGGCCCTGCAGTCGCCCACGCAAAAGGCGTACGCCGCTGCCGAAGACAGCAGCAACGCGGACGCGATCGTCACCTGCATCAGGGCTCGGCCCCCGAACCGCTGCCCGGTCGCCAGTCGCTGTGCGAATCCAGCCATTCTCTCCTCCTTTGTGATGAGTGCGCGCGAGTTTGCAGGTGCGCGTGAAACCGTAGCCGCATTCTTACTCGAAAGCGAATCGGCCGTCAAAGAAGGGACGGGCCGGCCGGCCGTGGCCGTCGGAGTGACTTTGCCGGCGGTCTGTGGGAGAGGTTCGAGGGAGGGCGATGACGATGGCGGGTCTTGCGCTCATCGGGTTCCTGTTGTTCGCGGTCGCGGACTGGATTGCGGTCGGGCAGGAAAGGCGGCGGCTGGAGTACATCGCCAAGCCTGCGGCGCTCGCCGCCCTGCTCATTTACGCCGCCAGTGGGCCGGCACCGTCCGTGTGGCTGATCAGCGCCTTGGCCTTATCGCTCCTAGGGGACGTGTACCTGATGCTGCCCCAGGACCTCTTTGCCGCCGGACTGGGGGCCTTTCTGCTCGCCCATGCCGGGTATATCGCCGCCTTCGACGCCTCGGTCGCCGCACGTGTCGGATGGTTGGTCGTCGTGATCGCGCTGGCTGCCCCGGTGGCCTCGCGTATCCTGCGCGGTATTTCCGACCCGATCCTGCGCCGCGCGGTCACCGTGTACATCTTCGTCATCGCGCTGATGGTGGCATCGGCGATCGCTTCGGGCTCGTGGCGTGCCGCGGCGGGCGCGCTCCTGTTCTTTGTCTCCGACGGGCTCATCGCCTGGAATCGGTTCGTCCAGCCCTTGGCCTGGGCGCGCCCGGCGATCATCGTCACCTACCATCTCGGCCAACTCGGCCTCGTCGCCGCGCTGCGGGGATAGCGGTCGGCTGTCAGCGAGCGGCGGCCGGCTAATCATCCGGGGAAAATGCTCACCGCGGAGGTGCCGAGAACGCAGGGACAGCGGTGCTCGAGGATTTCTCGGGGACAACCGCCGAGGCTATTCTGATGAGGGTTGAACCCAGAACCCAGAGCTTGTGAAAAAATTTCCGCGGGAACAGATGGGACACCAGCGGAAAAGCGGGAGCAGTGCTCCCGCCCTCAAGACTGGAGCTGCGTTGCGCCTGCGCCTCTCTTGAGGGGTGGAGCATTGCTCCACCCCGAGGGATTTCCTCACCAGCGAGCTATTCAGAGAAGACCCCCCCTTTTCTGCACCTCCGCTTCTCCGCGGTGGAGTCTGTTCGGTTCAGGGCAATTCGCAGGGGGCCGAAGCCGGCCCTGCTGCTACTCGGTCCTCAGCCCCCGTTGCTCGGCGCTGGACCGCAGCCGCTCCACCAGCACGCGCACCATAGACTCGTGAATGTGGCCGTTCGAGGCTAGGGTCTGCTCACCGTAGAGTTCGAAGGGATCGCCAGCGAAGTTCGTTACAGTACCGCCGGCTTCGCGCACCATCAGGACGCCGGCCGCGGTGTCCCACGGCTTGAGCTTCCACTCCCAGAACCCGTCGAGCCGCCCGCACGCCACCGCGCAGAGATCCAGCGCCGCCGACCCTGCCCGCCGCACGCCCTGTGCCCGGACCATGAAGTCCTTCAGGAAACCGAGGTAGAAGTCGGCGTTCTCGCGCCGGTCGTACGGAAAGCCAGTGCCGAGCAGTGCGTGCTCTAAATCGGGCGCGGTCGACACGTGGATCTTCGCCCCGTTCAGCGTCGCGCCGTGGCCCTGCCGGGCTACGAACGTCTCGCCGCGCAGCGGATCGTGAACGATGCCGAGTAGAAGTTCTGTCCCCCGAGCCAGCGCGAGCGAGACCGCGAATTGCGGATAGGAATGGGCGAA
This sequence comes from Desulfurellales bacterium, assembly GCA_037440565.1. GTDB lineage: Bacteria > Desulfobacterota > Binatia > HRBIN30 > CADEER01 > JBBITY01. The sequence goes on along the minus strand of JBBITY010000035.1, from coordinate 7,686 downwards.
GTTGGTCGTGCCGTCGAGCGGGTCGAGGTACCAGACGAGACGGTGCTCTTCGGGACGCTCCACCGTTCCGGTCCACGCCTCCTCCCCGATGATCTGGTGCTCTGGAAACGCCGCGCGCAGCCGGTCGCCGATGAGGGTTTCCAGCTCCCGATCGGTGGCGGTGACGAGATCGACCGGTCCCTTGTACTCGACCGTCTTGCGCTCGCGCCACGCCGCGCGCAGCCGGCGGCCCGCGGCCCCGACGGCTTCGAGCGCAACCTTGGCAAACTCGTCCATTGACGGAAAACGAGTCTCACAACGCGATTGGCGACGCAAGCGGGAAGGCACGACGGGCCTTCGACAAGCTCAGGGCGAGCGGCAAGCTCAAGGGGCAACCGCTCGTGCTGAGCCCTTCGGCTGGGGCCGAGGACGAGTTTCGCGGGAATGAAGGAGGGCGTTGTCGCTCCGGCGCAAGGGAAGGTTCGGGATCGTCACTGGGTGGGCCATTGGCTGCAGACTGCGCCAGTCGCCCAGTCATCACGGCACGTCCTGCACGGCGGGGATCACTTCGTGCGCGAGCAGGCGCAGGGTCTCGGGCTGTGCGCGATCGTGGAGAAAAAAAATGAACCCCTGCACGCCGAGCCGCCGGCGAGTGCGAATCCGCGCCACGATGTCGTCCGGCGTGCCGAGATAGCTGCCCGCGGCGAAGCCCCAGGCAGGTCCGGCAAAGCGCCGCTCCGCCAACGTCCGCGCCGCTTCCACTTGATCGCGGCGCGCCACGAGCGCCAGGACGGCCTCCTCGGTCACGCGCACGGTTGCCGGATCGCGTCCGACGCGCCGGCACTCAGCGCGGAGAACCTCCAGCTTGCGCGGCAATTCCGCCAGCGCATACGTAGGGCAGTTCCACGCGTCGGCGTAGCGCGCCACCAGAGGAAGCGTGTGTTTCTCGCCTGCGCCCCCCACGTGAATGGGCGGGTGCGGGTGCTGCACCGGCCGCGGCAAGCTCGGGGCGTTGTTCAACCGGTAGTAGCGCCCTGCAAACGATGGCGCGTCTTCCCTGAAGAGGCGGCGGATGACTTCGAGCGCTTCGCCGAGGCGCTCGGCGCGCTGGCGCGCGTCCGGGAGGTCGAATCCGAACTCGGCAAACTCCGGCGGATACGACCCGCTGCCGAGGCCGAGGTTCAGCCGCCCCCCGCTGACATGATCGAGCGTGATCGCCATCTTGGCCAGCAACGCCGGATGGCGAAAAGCGTTGCAGAGCACCAGATGCCCGAAGCGGACAGCGCCGTGACCGCGGTCCAGGCTTCGAATGACGGCACGTTCGGCAGCCCGGGGGGATAGAGGTGATCCATGAGCCAGACGGACGGGATGCCCAGTTCGTCGCACTCGGCGATCCGCGCGCGCAGCTCGTCCCACGTAAAGCCGACCTGCGGAAGGTGGATGCCGATTTCGATCGCCATCGGCCGCCGAGCGTACGCCAGCGCACGTGCCCCGGGCAACCGGGCGTCGTACGAGTTCAGCCCGTCGGCCGGGGTCGGTGTGCCAGGTCGATGACTCGAAACCTGGCCACCCAACACCCGGGCCCGGCTTTGTCAGTGCACGGTCACGTCGATGCTGACCACCGGATCGTAGTAGAGGTAAAAGCGGCCGATGATCGTGTAGGTCCCGGGCTCGACCGTCTCGCCACGCTCAGTCTTCAGATCCCAGAAGGCCAACCACTGATACTTCAGCACTTCCTGTGCGCGATCCGGAGCGCCCATGGCCACGAAAGGCTCTCCGCAACCTTCCTCGCGAATGGTGCGGATGCGCGTGGCGCCCTGGTAGACGTAGAGGTCCAAGCACGGGTCAAAGATCCCGCCGTGCGGCTGGGTCTCGGTGACGGTATAGCGCAGGGTGACCACTCCCGGGCGTGTGTACTCGGCGCAGTCCGATTCCAAAACGACGCGGTTGAAGTCGTCCGACCACGTGCCCCGATTGACATTGGAGGGATTGCAATATTCGAGGGCACTGGTTTCGTACACCTCTACCTCCAGTTCGTTGCTCTGTACGCCTGCCAGCTCGGCCGAGATCTGCGTGGAGCCAGCGGCATCACCGGTGAAGACGCCGGGCTCGCCGAAGTGGCCCGCCGTCTCGTTGCTGCTCTTCCAGGTGACCCGGTCCGTCACGTCGTGGCTGAAGCCGATGTCGTAGTACCCGACGGCGTGGAAGAAGGCCTGCTCGCCTTTCCCGATCTTGGTACTGGTTCCCTCCAGGTAGATCGAAAGGGAGAGCAGCGCGGCCTCATTCACGACCCGCAGCGTGACCGGGCTGCTGTCGACTCCGTCCAGACTGGCGGCGATGGCCACTTCGCCGGCTGCCGCGGCGGTCATCAGCCCGGCCGCGTCGATCGTCGCCACGGATGCATCACTGGTGTGCCACGCGACGCGGGCGGTGACGTCTTCCCACTCGCCCGTGTCGTAGTGCGCGGTGGCCTGGAACTGGATCTGCTCTCCCTTCAACACGGTGAGGCCGTAGCCGCAGTCGAAACACGGCGCGTCCGCCCCGGGCCGCACCGGTCCGTCCAGCAGCGCCGGATAGCCCCAGTTGGCCGGGTAGATCGACAGCGCCACGAGGCTCGATTGGGCCACGACGCGGATCGTGCGATCGTCGCTCGTCACGCCCTCCAGGAAGGCGGTCACATGCGCCGTGCCTTCTGCGCGCGCCGTGAACAGTCCGTCGGCAATGTCAGCGACTGCCGCCGGCTCGACCCGCCAATCGACTTCGCCGGTGATGTCCTGGTAGTAGCCGTTCTCGAACTCACCCAGGGCCGTGAACTGAATGGTGGCACCGATGCGCACGACGTCCCCGCAGATCGGCGACGGCAGAAAGTCGTCAGTCGGGGGTATGGGACCGACGACTTCCCCCGGCTTCGGCGCGCCGAGCCGGTAGTAGCACTGCGTGTTCTGGACGTAGATGTGCCGCAGCGTCGGCCGTTCGACCACGGCCAGCGGCCACGGGTCCGCCTGCGCGTCAGCGAAGGTTGCGCTGAGCGCTGCCGTGCCGGTGGCCAATCCATACACGGTGCCCCATGAGTCGATGGAGGCGACGTCGTCGTCGGACGAGCCCCATTCCGCCAGCCATGTGACATCGATGTGGCTGCCATCCGACAGCGAGGCAATCGCCGATGCCTGTCCCGTTTGGCCGACCACCAACTCCGTCGGTGCGCTGATTCTCAAACCGGTGATCTCCACGGGTTCGCAGCCCGCCACGCAGACGCTGAATGCGCAGTCGTCGCATTCCGGGCAGCTTGCCACGCAGACGCAGCGGTCGCCGGGCAGATCACACGAGCCGTTCTCCTTGCACGCGTACGGCAGGAGCCCGCAGGTGCCATCGGGGCGACAGATCGCCGGCGGAAACCGCGGAGACACGCACGGGATGTCGTCGGGACCGCAGATCGGAGGCAAGAGCGGATCGGCAGGCAGGCAGGCGAGGGGGCCGCAATCCTCGCAGAACGGGCAGCTACTGGTGCACGCGCAGGTGCGATCCGGCCCGCAATTGCGATCCGCGGGACAACGCCAGAGCGCGGGAGCTTCCTCGCAACCCACGATGTCGAACCGCCCGTCGCCGTCGGGATCGACGAAGGTGCGGGAACCGTCGCTGAACTCAGTGAGCTGTCCGTCACTCATCAGCAGGCGGCTGCCGTTCGGCGCCACCGTCTCGCGCATCTCCGCGCCGTCGCCGGTGAAGACCGATGTGGACCGGACCAGGCCCCACGCCACCTCGGCGAGGATCTGTGCCGCGCCATCGTCCCCGACGGTGATCGGGACGACCAGTTCCATGAGGTTGCCGTCGATCGTCTTCGTCACCCGCATGAGGTGCCGTCCCGGCGGCAGTCCACCGACCTCGAAACGGCCGTCCTCGGCGGTGACGCCCCGCAACGCCTTGCCGTCGATGGTCCAGTCGGCGAAGGCGAGGGCGCGGCTCGATCCGTCGCCCACGACGTCGATGACCTCCGGGGTGAGCATGCCCAACGCATCGCCGTCGCGAGCCCGCGCGCCGATGTCACCGCGGGCGACCAACACACCCGAGACGAGCCCCTCCTGGCGGGGCGTCACCGTCGGTGTGGGTGCCGGCAGGTTGGTCGGCGTGCGCGTTGGAATTGTGGTTCCCGGCCCATCGCCGTCTCCGCACCCGCCAGCCAACCAGCCCAGTGCCGCGATCGCCAGCCAAACTCTCCAGCCTTGCGCCTTCGCTTGCATGGCCGCCCTCCTCGGTCCGGTGTCTTGCTAAACAATTTTTGTTTGCTTGTCAAGCAATTTCTATTTGGCTATAGTGGCCGCATGAACACCGCGGCGCCCGCGCGCAAAGGGATCAAGGACGTCTTCTACGAGACGCGCGTCCTGACCGGGCGGGACTACACCCTGCGCCGCTTTGCGACCGAGGTGCTCGGCGGCAGCGTTGATCCGGTGATGCTGGGCTACATCGAGAAGGGCAAGCGCTTCCCCAGCGAGGCGCTGGTGCGCCGCTTGGCCGCGGTGCGCCGGCAGGACCCCCACGAATTGCTGGCGCTGCTGTCGCGCGACCGGATGCTCTATGCCTTCGGCCGTGAGCTGCGGCGCGTGCTGCGTGCGCCGCGCGGGGTGGCGGGCGTCGAAGACACCGAGCTGGCGGTATTGGTGAGTAGGCGATCGCGGCGCTGCCCGACGACGGCGCCTGGATTCCGCTGGCGCGTTGGCGGCGCGATTTTCGCGCCCCGGGGCGGCGGCGCGCTCAGGAGGCGACCGTCACCGAGGCACTCGCCAAGCAGGTCGAGGAGCTGTTGCGCGAGCGGCGACTCATCGAGGTGCGGGCGGGCAAGGTGCGCCGGCGCGGCCGCCACTACGTGGCGCAGAACCCCGAAGAGCGCCAGGCGTTGGCGATCGAGTTCTGCGCGCTCTTCATCAAAGGGCTCCTCGACAAGCTGGCGTTGCCCGAGGCCGAGACCGGGACGTACCTGCGCAACCACTATCTCAACATCGATGCGGCGCGGCTGCCGGAGTTCCACCGCCGCCTCGACGAGGCCGTGCGCAAGCTGGCGGAGGAGTTCGCGGCCGACGCGGGGCCGAGCACGCGGTTTCTCAACGTGCTGATCACTGCCACCCCGTTTTGAGCGAGGACACGATGAACCCACGGCGATTGCTCTCGATGATGTGGCCAATCCTGGCACTGACGCTGGCGGCGTGCGGCGGCAGCGGGTCGAGCGGCTTCGACATCGCGAACGAGAACGCTGCGATCGAGCGGGCGCTGGAGACGCGGGAGTGCGTTGGCTTCGAGAACTTGATCGTTTGCCCCGCGGATGCCGTGGCTCCCGCGCATGGGCCGGAGCACGTCGACACGAACCTCGACCCCACCGGCTCGGTGTCCTGCGAGCAGCGCTCTCCTGGCGGGCGGTGCAACTTCATGCTCGCGTTTGCTCCGGTTGGATTTCCACCCGACACGATCTTCCGCGTCGCCTCGCGGCGCAGCGATCCTGGTGCCCCTTGGGCGATCGGGGTGGAGCCGGTCAGGTCAGGCTTTGGCAGCGCGCCGAGCTACGAGGTTCAGGTTGAGCTGGACGTGCCCGTCGGAGATGCCCCAGGTCCAGGCGTGTCCGTCCAGTTTGCGGTGCTGGCCTTCATCGAGCCGCGGGCGCCTCTGCCGACCGAGGTCGAACGCCTCGTAGTCAGCGGAGCCGACTACGCCTTCGTGACTGCTCCGCTCACCGCGGAGACGCAGCCGCGGTAGGGAAGGGTAACTGCATCGAGTGCGAAGGCTGCGCGCTGCGAGGAGAGGCTGTTGCGGTGCGAGGTCGTTACGTTGTTCGGGAAGAGCTGTCGGCGATGCTCGGAACAACCGCCCGCTCGATTCGATCGGGGTTCGTCAGTACGTCCGGCGGTCTTTTCGCTTCGCCCACGCGCGAAAGAGGGCGAGATTCTCTTCCCGCAGGACCCCGCCAGCCACGGCGATCGGACTGTGCCCGAGGCGCCGCATCTTCTCGTTCGGGATGGTCAGCTCACTGAAGCCGAGTTGCCGCGCGTCCTCGATGCGTGCGCCGTAGGCGATCCTGGCGAGCTTCGCCCAGTGGCATGCCCCGAAGCACATCGGGCACGGTTCGCACGTGGCGTAGATCACGCAGCCGGAGAGGTCGATGGTTGCGAGTGCCGCGCATGCCGCCCGAATCGCGCGCACCTCGGCGTGGGCCGTGATGTCCGTGCTCTGCCACACGGCGTTGTGTTCACAACTGATGGCAGCACCGTCCCGGACGATGCAGGCGCCGAACGGCGACTGGCCCTTCGCAATGCCTTCGAGGGCTTTTGCGATCGCCAGCCGCATGAAGTGCTCGTCAGTCTTGGTTCCCATTCCGCCTGCCTTTGCAATCCAGTATAGGGGCGCCGCGCCGCGCGATTGGAAACCGCACCTCATCTGATGCGGGGCTGGCCGCGCGGCCAACGGGAGGTTGTCAGGGTGATAGGCCAGACGGATCGAGATTGCTCGTAACAACCAACGACCTCACGGCGAGCGACCTGCGCGGGCCTTCGCAGCTCTCCATTTCAGAATCGATCCACCGGCCACCGCCCGCCTTCGAGCAGCGGACCAGGGCCACGACTTCACCGGTTCGGCAGCGGCGGTTGGACGCGAAGGCGCCCACCCGAATTTCGGGCGCGGCTGCATCGGGGTGGCCGGCCAACGAGGCAGTTGACCCACGAGCCCGCGCAGCGTCTGAACGGGAAAAGGGAGCGCGAGGGAAACAACCGCCGGGGTTTTTCGCTCGCGGGGTGGCGGGCGTGGCCCGGCTGCGACAATGGACGGATTGAAGATCGAGTCTTCGCCGGATACGGGGGCGCCCCGGGCTTGACTCCAGCGTCAAGTTTCCCGACAAGGAAAGCCTTCGGTGCCGAAAGCACAGAGGATTCAACTTCCCGGACAAGAAGGTGCAGACATGCGGAAGATTAGCAGTGATCTCGTGGGCATGAAGTTCGAGCCCGTCCCGTTCGAATGGACGACGAAGGACGTGATGCTGTACGCCCTGGGTGTCGGCGCGAAGCCGGAGGGCGAGCTCGAGTACGTGTACGAAGGCAAGGGGCCCAAGGTGTTGCCGACTTATGCGGTCATCCCGGGGATGCTCTCGATGGGCGGCCTGATCACCAGCGTCGACATCAACCTGGCGATGCTCCTGCACGGTGAGCAGAGCGTGACCTTGTTTCGAGAAATTCCGCCCGAGGCGAAGGTCAAGGTGGAGGGCCGTATCAGCGCGGTGTGGGACAAGGGCAAGGCGGCGGTGATCGAAACCGAGGGCGTCGTCGAAGACGACAAGGGGCCGATGCTGTCGACCACCTCGACGCTGTTCATCCGCGGCGCCGGCGGCTTCGGGGGCGAGCGCGGGCCGTCGCAGACCGGGGTCGACGCGCCGCCGGATCGCGCCCCGGATCACGTCGTCGAGGACCGGGTGCAGCCGGAGCAAGGCGCGATCTATCGCCTGTCCGGCGACCGCAACCCGATTCACATCGATCCCGACTTCGCCAAGATGGCGGGCTTCGAGAAACCTTTCCTGCACGGCCTCTGCACCTTCGGGATCGTCGGGCGGGCAATCCTGCACACGGTGTGCGGCCACGATCCGGCGCGCTTCACGTCGTTCCGGGCGCGCTTCGCGGATCTGGTGAATTACGGCGATACGATCGTGACCAAGCTGTGGATCACCGCTCCGGGACA
>JBBITY010000034.1:0-16192 GCA_037440565.1 Desulfurellales bacterium | reverse complement strand
TCCGTCAGCGTGAAGCAGTCGTGGACCTGGGCGATGTCGAGCTGCTTGAATGGATTGGTGATGCCTGCCTGGGCATAGGCTTGTTGAGCTGCGTACACTGTCGGTTTCCAGCGCAGGAAGTCGAACGACGGATCGTTCTGGGGATTGGGGGCCAGCGCGATGGCGACGGCCTTCACGAGCGCGTAGTCGTCCCGAAAACGCTTGGCCAGGTCGCGGCGGGTGAGAATCGCCGCTGCGGCGCCGTCCGACTGCGCGCAACAGTCGTAGAGGCCGAAGGGCCACGAGATGATCGGCGCCTTGAGAACGTCGTCCACCGTGATCTCGCGCTTCAGCATCGACTTCGGCGCGAGGGTCCCGTTGTGGTGGTTCTTCACCGCGATCTCGGCGAGGTGCTCGCGCCCCGCCCCGTACGTCTGGAAGTATCTTGCAGCGCAGAGGGAAAACCAGCCGGCTGGCGTCATCGGCAGGCCCCGCACGCCGGCGGTTTGCACGCTTGGACCCGACACGCCGCGGTCCTTCGGCTTGTCGAAGCCCACCACCAGCACCGTGTCGTACATGCCACAGGCGATCGAGAACACGCCGTAGCGGAAGGCGTCCGTCCCGGTCGCGCAGTAGTTCTGCACCATGCTCACCGGCTTGCCGAAAAGCTTCAGCGACTCCGCGACCTCGGCGGTGCCGCGCGAGGGGTAGACCGAGCCACAGAAGACGGCTTCGATCTGTTCCTGGGGGCTCTCGATCCCGGCGTCTTCGTACGCCTCGAAGGCCGCGTCGACGATCATATCCTCGGGCGACTGGTCCCAGTTCTCCCCGAACTTGCAGCAGCCCATGCCGACGATGGCGACTTTGTCTCTGATGGAATGTGGGTTCATTGCGTTTCCTCTCGGCGGTCGTGTCGCCTGCAGTCCATAGTCAACAAGAGCACCGTCGAAGGGTCCGAAGTCCCAAATGGCCGGCACGAATCCTCGCCCGGCCCACACGGCAGACCCGATTCCTCAGCGCTCGAGAGAATCTCGGCGGGACGGGCTGTGACACGCGGGGAAGGGGCGGGAGCCGCGCTCCCGCCCTCCCGATGATCGGACCTCTCTCGCACCGGGACCGTTCTCGAGGGGTGGAGCATCGCTCCACCCCGCCACGATTTCTTCACGAGCTCTCGGCCTTCCTTGCTCGGTTCTCTCATCGCACCGGGGTGCACTTCCAGAAGTAGTTCGGCGTGCCGCCGTACTCGTGAATCTTGCGGAACGTGAACTCGACCGGCAAATCGAGCTTCACTTCCTTGGGCGAGGCGTCGGTCATCTGCAGGTACAGACGCGCGCCGCCCTCGGCCTCGACCATAGTCACGATGAGCGGCGGGTCCGGACTGCCGGCGAAGAAGTCGAAGGTGTGCGACAGAACGCGCCCGGTCCGATCGGACAGGCGCACGACGTCGAAGTCGTCCTTCGCGAAGCAGCCGAAGCAGACGCGCTGAAACGGGAACTGCATGGTCTGGCAGCGCCGGCAGCGCTGGCCGTGGAAGCTGATGTCTTCGTCGCGGTCGCGGTAGTGCACGGTGGCCGAAACGCCGGTACCGGCGCGCCGATCGAACTCCACCCCCTGCAGGTGGCGGAAGCTGAGGTACTTATCGTAGTCGGCCAGCTCGGCGCGGCGCTCGAGGTGCCAGCGCACGCCGCGCCGATCGGCGAGCCGCTTCACGGCGTCCGTCACCCGGAGCGCGACGGCGTCGGCCCCGTCGCCGTAACTCGCCACGAGCAGGCGGTCTCCGGGCTTGGCATTCTCCAGCGCAGCGACCAGCAGCATCGGTGCAAACGCGGCACCGGTATTGCCGAGCCGGCCGAAAAAGGGGTCCTGAAGCTGCGTCTTGGCGTCGAAGCCCAACGCCCGCCCCGCCGCCGCGTGACTGCGGCTGTCGGGCGCGTAGAGCGCCACCTTGGCGAAGTCGGCGGTCCCGAGGCCAGCCTTCTGCAATAGTCCCTTCACCACCTCGGCGATGTTCGCGAGGTAGCCGTGCTCGACGACGAAGCGGTCTTCCCATTGGTGGACGAACGGATCGCCTTCGGTGCGCCAGACGTCGATGATCTCGTCGGTGATCGTATGGCACTGGTCGACCGTTGCTGCCACACCGTCATTGCCGACCAACAGGGCGGCGGCCCCGTCGCCGAGATTCCGCTCCAACGCCGAGCGCGGCGCCGCCAGACGACAATCGCTGGCGATGACGAGCATACTTCGGGCAGATCCGGCCTTGACGGCGTCGACGGCGGCGCGCAGCGCCGTGGTCCCGGCGCGCAGCGAGCTAGCGAAGTCGGCGGTGATGACGTGGCGGCGCAGGTCAAGCGCCTTGGCGACGATACTGGCGCCCTGCTTTTCCTTGTACGCATACGTCGTCGAGGCAAACAGCACGCCGTCGACCGTTTCGCGGTCGACGCCACGCAGACAGTCCATCCCTGCGGCGACGGCCATAGTGACGCTGTCCTCATCGAAGTACGCCACCGCCTTCTCCCCGCCTCCGCCGCCAGCCTTGCGGCCGCCCCCGCCAATCGCTCCCAGCGACAGCCGGCACATGGGCACGTAGGCTCCATACGAGCTGACACCGATCATGCCTTCATACCCCGTCTGATCATCCAATCGCGAACGTACACTGCCGCGTCCCGCCGCGTAGCCGGCGCTCCGTGGTCAGCCTCGAACCGTTGAAGCGTGGTGAGAGCGAACGTACCCGCCGAGCGCGCACCCAGTCAAGCGGGCCGGGGGCCAAAAGTGTCGGGGGCCAGTGTAGAAAGCGCCGCCGCGCGGGACCCGGCAGGCGATAGCTGTCTCAGAGCTTGTGAAAAAAATCCCTCGGGATCGAGCGATGCTCCACCCCTCGAGGGTGGTACCAGCGCACCGCCACCGCCACTCCACTCTTGCGGGCGGGAGCACTGCTCCCGCCCTTCCGTCAGTGTTCCGACCCGTCCGCGCCGGGGTTTCTTCACAAGCTCTCAGTACTTGCGCAGCATCGCCACGACGGCGCCGCGAATGGTGACATCCTTGGCCCGGACGATGATCGGGCGCACCGACGCGTTGGCCGGCTGCAAGCGCACTTTGCCGCCCTTCTCGCGATAGAAGCGCTTCACCGTGGCCTCGCCGTCGATCACGGCAACCACGGTCTCACCGTTCTCCGCCGTCTGGCGCTCCTCGACGACGATGTAGTCGCCGTCCCAAATTCCGTCGTCGACCATTGAGTTGCCGACGACGCGCAGCACGTAGGTGTTCTGCCGGCGGATGAACTCCTCGGGCACGGTGATGGAGTCGGCGTGCTCCAGCGCCTCGATCGGCCGCCCGGCCGCGACACGGCCGAGCAGCGGCAGCTCCGCGGCCGCCGCGCGGCGCCGCTGCGGCACCAGCTCGATGGCTCGGCTGTAGTTCCACGTGCGGCGGATCAGGCCCTTCTTTTCCAGATTGGTCAGGTGCTTGTGCACGGTCGCGAGGGAGTTGAGCTTGAAGTGGGCGCCGATTTCTTCCAGCGTGGGCGCGTAGCCGTGCTCGGCGATGTACGCGTCGAGATAGTCGAACAGCTCTTTCTGCCGCTTGGTCAGGAACACGTGCGCCTCCTTTTGTTCGCCGACTGATAGCGAAGATTCGGCGAAGATGCAACGCGGCCAGGCCGCTTCGAAGCGGCACACGACCGGTATCACGCGGGGCTCGTGGCCCGGCTGCGGGGCACGGCCAGGCGCAACCGGGTGCCGCAGCCGGGATCGCTGGTGATTTGCAAATCCGCTCCCAGCGCGGCTGCGCGCTCGCGCATGCCCGCCAGGCCGCTGCCCTGTCGCACCCTCGCGAGGTCAAAGCCGCGCCCGTCGTCTTGCACTTCGAGGATGACGGCGGTGGACTCCTCGCGCAGGCGGACAGTCAAGTGCCGGGGATTGCCATGCCGGATGGCGTTGGCGATGGCTTCCTGCGCGATGCGGTACACGTCCTGACTCGCCCACGGCGCGACGCGGACGGCCGGCTCCAGCTCGAGCTGGAGATCGACCTCGTGCGTGCGGCCCATGGCGCGGGCTTGCTCCCCGATGGCCTCGGGGAGACTGGCGTGGAGCAACACCGGCGCCCGGAGGTCGTCGACGACGGCACGCAGCTCCGACAGGCACTGCATCGTGCCGTCGAGGATGTCGCTCAGGCTTGTCGAGCCGGGGTGCTTGATGGCGCTTTCGAGCCCGAACTTGATGGCACTGAGGTTTTGCAGCGCGCCATCGTGCAGCTCGCGGGCGACGCGCCGGCGCTCCGCGTCGCGCGCCGCTCCAGCAGCCTCCTGCCGCGCGTCGCGTTCGGCGTGCATGCGCTGCTGAATCTCGTGCAGGGATGCGGCCATCGCATTGATCGAGCCGGCGAGGGAGGCGAACTCGTCTGCCGGCGTCAGGGCGATGCGATGGCGCAAATCACCCGTCGCGAGCACGGCCGTCGCGGTCGCCAGCCTCTCGATCGGGCGGATCAGCCACCGTCGAACCGCCACGACAAACCCGATGGCCTGGAGCACGCCGCCGACCATCACCGCGCCGACCAGGACCAAGCTGACGCGAACGAGCCACGAGCGGCGCGCACTCAGTCGCGCTTCCATCGCACGGTACCGCTCGCTGAGCTGCGCGACGAAAGCCTCCGCAGCCACGCGGTCTCCACGCGCAAGTGCGGCCCGCCACTCCGCGACAAGCCACTGCTCATCCGCCGTCCGCGCCGCTGCCAACACCGCGTCGACTTCGGCCGCGGCCGTCGGCGGATCCGCGAGGAAGTGCTCGACCCGCACCTGCTGGTTGCGGTTGAGGGTCAGATCGTCGATCAAATGCTGCCAGCTCTCGTTGAGCCAGAAGACGCCGACGCCCGCGAGAAACATGCTCTCCACCATGCCGAGGAACAGGAGAACCAAACGCGAGCGAACCGACATGGTGGAAGCGCCCGCCTCCCCGATTCGCCGCCGCGCCAACGCCGCCGCGGTGAGCAAAGGGAAGAGCGCGAGCGGCACGACAAGGACCAGCGGAGAAATCGCCCATTCGAGGGCGGGATAGACGACAAAGATCGTGCCGGCCAACGTGCCCGAGCCGAGCACGCCGACGAGCGCACACGCCAGACCCTTGCGCACGGCCGCGTCGGCGATGCCCCAGTAGTTGGCCGCCAGACGCGCCGTGTACAGAAGCAGCGCGTTGGCGAGAAGCAGGTACACCGTGTAGACAAGCGGCAGGAAGAGCCACGGCTCGTGCAGGAACACATTCAGCAGTCCACCGATCGCGGTGCACCCGCCGTACAACCCGACCAGAATCACCCGGCGCCATCGCGACGACCCGCCGACGGCCTCGGGATAGCTCGCGGCCAGATGCAGCAAGGCGGCGGGCGTCAGCGCATGGGCGAGGAAATAGACCCGCGTAAACCAGTAGGGACCGTACACGTCACCCCCCGTGCACAGTACCGTCCCGATGGCAAGGCAGAGCACAAAGAAGGCAAGGGCAGCCGGACCGCGCAGGCGCAAGAAGGCCCACAGGCCGCCCCCAACAAACACCAGCCCGACCGCACAGTAACTCGCGTAGATGGCGAGCCAGTCGGCAAACGTGAACCGTCCGACCGGCATGTTTTCAGTGAACACGCTCGCGCCCTTGCGGAACCGGTACGCAACCGCCCCGCCGGCCGGAACGGCAGCGAGCAACGCGTCGATCTCGCGCGGGTCGCTGACGGATCTCCCGTTGACGGCAACGATCTCCGAAAAGGCAACGCGCGCCGTGCGGGCGAGCGGCCAGTTCGAGCGCGCGACGGACACCACGATCCGGTTCTGCGCGACGAGAAAGCCCGGGAAGGGCCGCGAGACCCGCCGCAGGCCGTTGCTCAGACACACCACGCCGAGGGCGACAGTGGCCAGGGCCGCGCTGATGCCCACACGGCGCGACCAGCTCATCGGTCCACCCAACGCGCGGCGATGATGCGATCCGCTCTTCTGGCGCTCACGGCGGCGGCGTTCCTGGCCGCAGCGACTCGGCTCCACGGCGCCCTTGCGTGGCTCGTTTGCCCCCCCCTCATTCTGGGGATCGTCCGCGCGGACGGCCTCAGAGGCGCAGGGATGGCCGGTGCGCTCTTCGGGGTCACCGCCGCGCTGGGCAGCCACGGGGGATGGGTGGCCGCTGCCGGCCAGCAGTACTTCGACCTGTCGTGGCCGCGGGCGGCGGCGGCCTTCCTGCTCTTCGCGGTGCCCTGTGGCGCGTTGCTCGGAGCGGCGTTGGGTGTTGGTCTACGCTGCACCGTCGAGGTCCCGCGGTCGTCCGCCGCGCTCTTCGCGGGCGCGGTGTGGGCGGCGTGGGAGTGGCTGACCACGGCGGTGCTCCCCTATTACCCTTGGGCATCGCTGGCGGCGACGCAGGCTGACCTGGCGGTCCCGCTGCAAATCGCCGGCCTCCTTGGCGGACCGGGCCTGTCCTTTTGCATTGCCGCAGCAGGGACCTCGATGGCGCTCGCGCTGGCCGCGGGCGGCCGCCCGCGCGACGCCTTTGCGCATCTGTCCGTGTGCATCGCGATCCTTCTACTCGGCGCCGGCTTTGGGTACGCGCGCCTCGCAGCAGCGCAGCCCATGCCCCTGCGTACGTGCTCCATTCGCGCTGTCGATGCGGGCATCTCGTCCGCGGCGTCGCTGCGGGCAGAAATTCTCGCCCGCTACGAAACCGCCACCGCCGAGCGACCGCCGGCGGCCAAGTTGGATGCGGTCGTGTGGCCCGAATCGGCGCTGCCCGCATCCCCTGAACTCGACGGCGCCTTGCAGGCGCGCTTGCGCACTCTGGCACATCGTCTCGAGACCGTCTTGATTGCCGGTGGGCCCCGCCTGCACTGGTCCAGCACCTGGCAGCCGCTGGCCTTCAAGTCGGTGTACCGCATCCCAGACCTCGGGGCGCTCCAAGCATACGACAAACGGACCCTGGTTCCATTCGCGGAGTACTGGCCAGCGATCGGCGTCGCGCGGCCAGCCTGGCTGGCGACCCAAGAAGTCGCGCCTGGTACGGAACCGGCGCTCTTTGCGGCCGGTACGTGCCGCTTGGGGGTGCTGATCTGCTTCGAAGGGCAGCATGCTCACCTGGCCCGAGAGCTGGCGCGCGCCGGAGCGGACATTCTCCTGGCGGTGAGCAACGACGCCCAACTGCCGGAGGAAGCGGTCAGCTTGCAGGTATCCCAACTGCGCCTGCGCGCGGTCGAAGTGGTACGAGAGCCCGTAGACATTCACGCCGAAACAGGTCTGCCGGTCCTCCGAGCGGCGAACAAGGGCATCAGCGTGTCCATCGATCGCGTCGGCCGCGTTCAGCAGATCGCACGCGGCGGCGCGCTTGACGTCGCTCTCGCTCCCGGTACACCTGCACCCGCCGTGCGCATGGTACCGCTGTTCCTCAGCCTTTGTTGGACGTTGGGCGCCACCGCGCCCTTGCTTGCCGCATGGCGTCAGCGGCGGCGGCCCACCATCGGCTGAGGGGAACACTCCCCCCCGAAGCTGTCGAACTCCGGCTCGGCGCGCTCGTTGCGCGGCACGGGATCCGCCGCTTTCAGCACCAGCGGCACGGGCTGCGATTCGGCACAGGCACGCCGAAAGGGCGAGCGCGGACCGACGGCCCACGAGGCGTCGCCACGCACTCGCAGGACGAGATCCGTGGCATCGTTGAGCCGACAGATCGAGACCCCGAGCGTGTCCGCAACGTGCACCAGGCGGATATCCTCCGAATACAACATGCCGTACAGGTTGACATCGCGGACGATCATGTCACCCAGGTAACCTACCACCCCGCGGATGTTGCCGAGGGGGTCCAGGCGATCCGGGAGCCCCGTGGCGAGCACGGCCGCGCCGATCTCGGCCCGCACCGGCCAAATGAAATTGCCCGGACAGCCCGGCATGTCCATTGGATCGCCGCCAAAGCGCGCCGGGATCCAGAGATCGCCGTCCGCACCCAGGGCGGCGAGTACGACCTGAAGCGGCTGCACGCCGAGGATAATCGGAGTCACGTCGTTGGCCGGCGGAAGGCCGACGAAGTCCGTCCAGCGAATGTGCGCGACCAGTTGCTCGCGCGCATACACGCGAATCTCGACCGGGCCGGCCAGGACACCCAAACCGTCTTCGCGACTGTCCGGAAAGGTAAGCGTCAGAACGGCCGCGCTCGTCGCGGTGGCAAACCGCGACGGCAGCGCAACGGGCGCGCCGAACAGCGAGTAATAGACCACCGACACCTCGTTGCCGTCGATCTCGTCGCTGAATCCCCCGGTCTGGGCGAGCTCCTCGTCGTTGAGCAGGATCCTCAGCTCGTGCCCCGGGTGCGCAAAGGGCGCGTTGGCCGCGCCGAGCGCGGACGGGTAGACGGGAAGCGGCGGCCCCGGGCACGAGTGCCACTTGAACCCCAGCGCGGGTGAAGCGGCGAGCAACCCAAAGGCAATCGGGACAAGGACCGCGGCCGGGCCGAGCACCCGCCGCCCACGGGCGGCCGCCCAGAGGCAAACATACCGCGTCCGACATGGGCAAGGGCGCGTCATCGCTGCGACGTATACGGAGCGGGAGTCGGACGAGTCAAGCAGTGGGGCGGTTCCGTGGCGCTGGATAATTGCGTTTCGCTCTCGCTACAATGCGCTCTCATGGCAATCACCGTTTTCGTTGTCGACGATCACGCCCTCGTGCGCAGGGGGATTTCCCAGCTCTTGCGTTTGGAAAGGGACTTGGGAGTCATTGGAGAAGGCTCGGGGACGTCGGAAACGCTCGACGCCATTGTCCGCGCCCTGCCGCGCGTGGCCGTCGTGGATTTGGAGATGCCCCAGATCCGCGGCGCTGACTTTCTCGCCGCCATCAAGCACCGCGCGCCGAGCGTGCGGACGCTGGTGTGCACGATGCACGGCTCGCGCGGGTATGTGGCAGAGGCGGTCCGTCGCGGCGGCGATGGTTATGTGCTGAAGGGAAGTCCGAGCGAACGGCTCATCGAGGGCATTCGGGCGGTTGCCGCCGGTGGAGCCTACATCGACCCGGCGCTGCAGAGTGACGTGATGCGGCTGCTCCAGGGGGACGACGCGCGGCTCATCGCCACCGATCTCACCCCGCAGGAAACGGAAGTGCTGCGTTTGGTGGCCGAAGGCGTGAGCAATCAGGAGATCGCGTTGCGCACCCGGCAGTCGGTGGAGACGGTGAAGCTGCGGTTGCGGCGCTGCTTTCAGAAACTGGGAGCCAGCGATCGGGCCAGCGCAGTGGCCCTGGCGGTGCGGCGGGCCCTGATCTGAGGGCGGCGACCGTCAGAGCTGGCCGCTGGCGTGCAAGAGCTCGACGCGCTTGCGGTCGAGCTCACGGATCTCCTCTCCCAGCCTCTTCACCGCCGCCTCGTCCTGGCGGAGGCGCGCCGTCAGCAGCTTACTGTGCAGCTCCAGCACCTTCTGATCCGCTTGCCGCAGCTCTTCGTCCACTTCGGAAGGCCACTGCGGCACGGTTTCGTTATCCGCAGCGTATGCAGGGCCAAGCAGGCACCCGGCCAGGGCGAAAACCAATGCGACGCGCTTGCCCATCACAGCACCTCCGCCCACGAAGTCACCGCCATTGGGCGTGGAACGAGATTGTCCGGCGGGGCGACGCCGTCGGCCAGCCGCAGGCAGGCGTCACAGTAGTTGACCTTGGCTTTGCCGCCGACCTTGATCCGGAGGTCGCCCGTCCAGATCGAACCGCGGATCATCGCGCTCCCCAGCACGTTCGTCTCTTCGACCTTCGTGACGTTGATCACCGTCTCGCCGCGCACGATGATCCAGCCAATGAAGTCCAGCGTCCCGTTGATGGTGATCGAGCCGTCGACAATCAAAATGCCCGCGCCAAAGGCGTTCCCATTCAGCTTCACATCGTTCGCCGTCATATGAGTGATCCGCGGATTGGCCAATGTACCGAAGACGTCATTGCCGTTGAAATTATTCCGACCCGTCGTCACCACGTTCGGCTTGCTGAGAATCTTCTGCACGATCTGCTCCAGGTCATCGATGCTGGGCCCGCCCGTTGTCTTCACGCTCGGCGTCAACGGGTTCAGGCTGAATCCGAGGCCTTTCACGTTATCCTTCTGATTATCGTTCAGGCTGTTGACCACGCCACTGGTCACGTCGTCGTTACGGGTGGAAATGCCGGGTAACGGGGCTTTCCCAGTCATGTTCCCAAAGGCATCGTAGTCGTTGCCATCGACATCGAAGGCATCGCCTGCGAACTGGCTGTTGACCTGGTCGCCGGCAAGGTAGATGGCCCCCTGCGCCCCCCCGAAGCCGCCCTTCTTCAGCCCCACCCGCAACACCCGCCGCGCCCCGACCGGCGCGAATCCGGTCGCGGTCAGACTGCCACGGTTGACCGGATCCCCGGGGTCTGCCTGGACCACGACCTGATACGAAACCTCCGGATAGCCCGGCACCGTCTTGAGGGCATTGCCGAAAATCGCGCTCCAGCGATCGGCGACATCGGCCTTGAAGTCCAGCACGCCGGTTCGATTGACGTTGCCGAGGGCGTGCACGAGACCCGCTTCCGCGGCGAAGAGGGCTTGGTTGCCAGTGAGGTAGTGCGTGGTGGACCTCGTCTCCAGCGTGCTGTTCACCAGACTGGCGCTGCCGAGCGTCAGGAGGAGAATCAGCACGAGAAACACGGTGAAGATGGCAAAGCCCTCTTCGCTGCGCAGGAACTTACGGCGAGCGTGCATGGGAGACCTCCTACGGACAGGCGGTGCTGTCCAGGAAGAACCGGTTGCGCAGATCGATGTCCGCGGAAACTTGGGCGACCTGCAACTGAGGATTTTGCGGGTCGACGGCGTCGCCCTTGAAGGCCAGATTGACACGGACGCGACGAACGGCGGCCCGCTGCGCTGAGGTCAAGCCCCCACTACCGGGGATGAGCTCGGTCCCGTTGGCGTCAAAGTACACCAGGCCGGAGCCTGCCGGATCGAGCCCCGACATGAGGAGATCGGTCACGCCGCCGCTGGTGCGCTCGATCTTTTCTCGCCAGAGCCTGAATCGATAGGTGATGTCCTCGTTCGCGCCGCCGATTGCGCCATCCCCGTTCAGGTCCGATAGAAAACGGATTTGCGTCTTCGAGGCTGTCGCGATGGCCTCGAAGGCCTTCGAACAGGTCGGGTCCAGCCCAGCGCGGCGAATCTCGCGGGCAAACAAGTCGGCAATGCTGCGGGCGTTGGACTGCAGGTCGACCTGCGCGGCCTGGTCGCGGATGGCGAAGAGCTGAAAGCGGTTGAACGCCGCAATGAAGAGCAATGCAACCAAACTCACGCCCGCAGCGACGAGCAACTCGGGCAGCGAGAAGCCGGCTTCTCCGCGCAAGAAGCGCCCCGTACGCAACGTCAGTTGCATGTCCGTGTCTCACAGACGTAGGTGACGCCAGTGACGGACGACGCCACCGGGACTGTCCAGCTCACCGTGACCGCAACCCGGGACACCTTGAGCACCGGCGTGTTCGATGTCACCTGCCACGTGCGCGTGAAGCTGCCACCCCCGCCTCCGAGCGGCGTCAGGGGATTGCCCGGGTCGGTATGCGTGCCAGGCGTCAGGTCCGCAGGGGCGGCGGCGGGATCGAGCGACCGGAGCTGTTCCAGCTTGTTCTGCACCAAGGCCGCCGCAGCGGTGATCTGTTTGCTCGTGTTGTTGGCGCGGATGGCGGCCACCGTTGTGCTCGCAAGCCCGGCTGCGATCAGGGCAAACAAGGAAATGCCGATCATCACCTCGATCATGCTGAGCCCGGCGTCACCCCGAAATCTGGTCATGAGACCGTTACCCGCCCCAGGACGTTCGTACGAATTGTTTTGCTGGTCGATTTCCACGTCAGAGTGATCGTCGTCGCCTTCGTCGTCAGCCCGTTGCGGTCGAAGGCCGGCGTTCCGGTGTCACCGGCGTTGGCTTTGATGCCGCTCGGCAATTCCACCGGAACGTCGTCGGCAACGTAGGTCACCCCTCCGTCCGTGCTGCGTTCGCGGACGAATCCGGTGTTGGTCAAACGGATACGCACGAAAGCGTTTTGCCCGACTGCCTGCATCCGCGCCCGGCTGATCTCGAACGCGAGCTGATCGGTCGCGGCGACCAACTGATACTGGCCCGTGAACTCCGCCGCCTTCGGCACGGCGACCAAGGCGACCACGGACATCATCGCTAGGACGGAGAGGAGTTCCAGGAGCGAGAACCCCCCCGTACGCGCGCCGTGGTTCCCCTCGTCTCCTTTGCTTTGGCTCATGACCCGCCCCCCGACGAGCGACGGTTATGCCATGGGCCACTTGGCCGACTTTTCACTTCCTGCTGCAGGTCGCACGGTGAGTGTCCACATGATTATTTTTGCGAACGAGCGAAAAAACCCGGCGACAAAATGTACCCAACAGAAGACTGAAGAATAACCAACTGGGCGTCCGGTCCGGCTCGGCGGACAGGCAGCCAGCGACGGGGCGTCTGTGGCGTCGACAAGAATGTGTCGCGCCATGTCGCCAGTAGGACGGCCACACCCTGCCGGATCGCCTGGTGGCTACACTTTTAGAAAGACGTCCCGCGTCGCCTCG
The DNA here is from genome assembly GCA_037440565.1 of Desulfurellales bacterium. Lineage (GTDB taxonomy): Bacteria > Desulfobacterota > Binatia > HRBIN30 > CADEER01 > JBBITY01. The sequence goes on along the minus strand of JBBITY010000034.1, from coordinate 3,668 downwards.
CGGGTGAGCTGGGTGATCGAAGTAATGTGGTCGCTGAAGTCTCTGAGCGGCCCGAGGGAGCTCGGGCCCACGTCAATCAGGACCGAGAACAGCGAGAAGCCGAGTCGATCCTTCTCGCGCTTGAAGCCGCGCAGCCACTGGGGATCGACGCGGCACTCGCCGTCGGTAATGAACACGAGGTCGCCGCGTTTGTGGGAAGCGCCGCGCAGGCAGTCGAGCGCGGCGGAGAGCGGTTTCTGAAAATCCGTACCGCCGCCCGGGAAGTATTCCGCGAGTTCGCACACGCGGCCTACATCGGCGGCGTAACGCTCGCGCGGGTTGAGATCGAGGATCTGAAGCGGCGTTTCGGCGGACGAGAAGCAAATCGAGCAGAAGCGGCGGCGCTGGCTGGCGGCGATGTCCAACAGCGTCAGCGTCACCGCCTTCGACCAGATCTCCTTCTCGCCGGCCATGGAGGAGCTGCCGTCCAGACAGACGACCATCGGACCGCGCCCCTTCTCTTCGCGCGCGCGCAACGCGTAGACAAGCAGTTCGCCATCGAGGAAGCGCCTGGCAAAGTCGCGCCGCAGCTTCGGGTGCCGGAGGCCGAGCAATTCCGGCGGCAGCAGTCGGCTCAGGTCTGCGCCGATGCTGACCTCGTACATGTCCGCGTTCGCGCGCTCGTAGAGCTTCCGCCGCAGGGCGCGTGCGCTCTCGCGCATGCGCCCGACGAGCTGCGCCAGGCGTTTGAGCTTCGGGTTACGCGCCAGGCGATGGCCGAGTTCGATCTGCGCGCCGGCCGACGATCTGCGCCCACCGCCGAACTGGAGGCTCCAGCGCTCGGCGTCCGCGCGCGCCCCATCGAGGTCCTGCGACACCCGATTGACCAGTGCACCGATCCTGGGCCGGTGCTGGGGCGCGGCGGCAGCGAACTCCGCTGCCATGCGCCGCGCCTGCAAAGCGAGCCGCCGTTTCGCCCCTGCCGCCTCGCGCTGCAGGCGGCCGCTGAGCTCGCTCAACCGGCGTTCGGCCGAGTGCCCGGCCACTTGCTCGCGAAGCGCCCGTGCGGTGTCCGCCTGCGCGCCGAGGCTGGCGAGGTCTTCCTCCTGCTGGCGCACGTTCCAGATGTCGAGCATCTCGGCGCGTGTCAGCACGCGCTCCGACTTCAACAGTTCGAGCAACGCCTCGCCGAGCAGCAGCGTGGCAAGTCCGGCTGTCGATTCATCCAACACGGTTTGCTCGCGGAGGGCTGCGAGGGCCGGGGCGGCCTGCAGTTCGTCGATGATCAGCTTGGAAAAGGCCACGCTTGGGCTGACCGTCTCTTCCGGATAGACGACCACATTGAGTTTAAAGAGCAGCGCGAAGAGGTCGAGGATGAATCCTTCGAAGTGCGGCAGGAGCTTCCCACCGCTCGCCGCCAGGGCCTGGAACGAGGGCGAATCGGCCATCAACCGCGCCAGCGCACTGCGGTCGTACGCGTCGCTCTCGATCCAGTGAGTGCGGGTCATGGCCGAGCGCAGTTCCACGGAACCACCACAACGCCAGCGCTGACCATCGACTCGTTCACAGGGCCTCGAGCATTTGCTGCTGGATGGCTTCGATTTCGACCCGCACAGCTTCGACCGCGTCGACCGGCCGGCCGTTGTCGCGCGCCTCGTCCAGGATCGCCGCGAGGCGCGCCAAGATATTTCGGATCTTGGTGTGCGCCTCGACGACTGCGCGGCTGCGCGACTCGCTGCTCTCCCACTGGCGGGACGCGTAGTCGCGCAGCTCGCGCGTCTGGTAAAGGAGCGCTTTCGCCTCGTCGAGGTACCCGCGGAGCAATCGGTGAATGGTGGCGCGCACTTCCGCGTGCTCGCTCGGCTGGCGCCAGAGCGCGTGCTCGAGAAAAAAAACGTCATTCTCTGTCACCCGATCGCATCCGTGCAAATACGCGTGCGCGCGCAGGAGATCGACCGCTTGCCGGTAGCGGCGGTCCGAGGAGACCAACTGCGCACGCGCCAGTTCGCGACGCAGATCGGCCAGGATTCGATAAACGGCATCGGGCACCACGAGCGCCATCGCCTCGGACTGCGCCTGCTGCAGCGCCTCCAACCCGATCGATGTGCGCACCTCGACGGGCCGAGCTTGTAGCATCTTGAGGAAACGAAAGTCCTCTTCGATGTATCCGACCGCAAAGCGCAGCAGAAAGCGGTCGTAGAGGGCTTGCAGCTCGTCATCTTCGGGCAACTCATTGCTGGCGCCGAACAGAGAGATCAGGGGAACGGTTGTGATCACACGCCCGTTGTGGAAGCGGCGCTCGTTAATAAGGGTCAGGATCGCGTTGAGGATGGACGAGTTGGCTTTGAACACCTCGTCGAGAAAGGCGATGTGCGCCTCCGGCAACTTGAGCGCCGTCACCCGCCGATACTCGTCCCGTTCAAGCCCTTGAAGGCTCACCGCACCGAAGAGCTCCTCCGGCGTGGTGAACTTGGTGAGCAACCACTGGAAGTACGTCGCCCCCTCCAGCCGGCGGCAGAGCTCATCCGCCAGCATCGATTTCGCCGTTCCTGGCGGTCCGATGATGAGCACGTGCTGGCGCCCGAGCAGCGCGGCGAGCGCGCCGTCGATCAACTCCGATCGCTCCAGGAACATCTGCGCCAACTCGTCGCGAATGCGGCGCAGAGTGTCGCGCGGCGCCATGTGGCGAATGCTACGGGCGCTGCGTGCTGGATTCAAGCGCGCTGGCGCCGCCAGCCGACGCGCCGGCGCCTCGCCCGCCATAGTTGGCCGGGAGCTTGACAGGCCGAAGCGCGCGTTTATAAGAACCGCGCGGTGGCGAAATCGAAGCAACAAAAAAAGAAAGACCCTGGGCCGCAGACCGTCTTGCGCTTCAGCGAAGATCATCTGTGGGTGCGCGCCGAGGCGGATCGAGCCCAGATCGGGATCTCCGACCACGGGCAAGACGCGATCGGCGAGGTGATCGCGGTCCAGTTGCCGGACGTCGGCGACTCGGTCGAAAAGGGCGAGCCGTTCGGGGAACTCGAATCGACCCGCACGGTGCAGGAGCTGATCGCACCCGTGAGCGGTACCGTGCGCGCGGTCAACGGCGAACTGGAGGATCACCCGTCCCTGGCCAACGAAGATCCCTATCATGAGGGGTGGTTGATCGAGGTCGAGTTGGCGGATGAAGGCGAGCTCGACGCGCTCATGGCAAGCGAGGAGTACGAGGAGTTCCTCTCCGGCGACGAGGAATCCTAGCCGGCACCCTTTGGAGCCAGCGGCTTCTCGCCCTTCGACAGGCTCAGGGCGAGTGGAAGATGCCGTGAAACCAAGGCCGAGCCCGCTCACGTGCGAGTGGGCCTTTCGCCAACACGCCTCTGGCGCCGCGCCGCGACGGCGGCGCGGTCAGCGCACCCCGGCAGTTTGGCTTTCGCTCGTGCTCGGCGCCGCGACGGCGACGGCGTGGGCGGCGTGCGCACCACCTGCCGCCCGGGGAACCGACTGGCCGGCGCTGCGTGAACGGATGGTGCGCGAGCAATTGCACGGGCGGGACATCACCGATGAGCGGGTGTTGGCCGCCATGCGCGACGTGCCGCGGCACGAGTTCGTGCCGGCCGCCCAGCGTGCCCACGCATACGGCGATCACCCTCTGCCGATCGGCGGCGGGCAGACGATCTCCCAACCCTACATCGTGGCACTGATGACGC
>JBBITY010000033.1:13092-16518 GCA_037440565.1 Desulfurellales bacterium | reverse complement strand
GCTCGTCGGGCTCATAACCCGAAGGTCGGAGGTTCAAATCCTCCCCCCGCAACTCTCAGAAAGCCCCGGCATGTCAGCGACTTGCGGGGCTTTCAACTTTCAGGCTGGCGCCGCCACCGCGATTGCCGCTCACTGCTTTGCCTTGTACTTTCCCCCCTGGTTCAACACGGGGTCGTTGTACTCAGCCTCCCAGCACACGTCGGCGTTCTTCAGTTGGACCTTGACGCGGCCCGACAGCGGTAGGTCGGGCATGGGAAGCGTTTCCCCCTTCCCCTTTGCCAAGATGGTTGCGCTCCCGGCAGGCTCTGCCTTAAGAAGCAGCCGTCGGATGCCGTGCGCTGGATCGGCATTTTTGTACCGAAATCCCTTATCGTCCTGGGCCTTCCAGCAAGGCTCCCCGTCACAAACGCCTCCCGGCATGATCGTGACGCCGAGCCGGAGCCGGTCGCTGCTCCCCTTGCGGTCGAATACGCAAAGCTCGTACGTGGTCGAACCACGAGCCGGGTCGCCGAATTCTTCTGCGGCGGTTGTGCCTTTCTTCCACTTCCAGATGAAGGCATCACCTGTATCGGGCTGGCGGTCCCTTAAAAGGAGGAGTGCAGACCCCGGTTCCCTACAGCCGACAGACAGGACGGCGTCGCCTACACAAACGCCACCACTGCAGGCGTCGTTGATTGAACACGTGCTTCCGTCATCGCAAGGGCCTGTCTTGGGCGGGTGGACGCACCCATAGGCTGGGTTGCAGCCGTCCTCTGTGCACACGTTCTGGTCATCACAATCAGGGGGCGGACCGCCGACACAAACGACGCCGGAGCACTGATCGTTGGTTGTGCACACGTTGCCATCCTCACAGGCTGTGCCGTCCGGAAGCGTCTCACAGGCGGACGGTTCGCCCGTGCATTCCCAGCACACCTCCGTGCACTCGGGAGAGCATCCGTCTCCGGCGGAACGCCCCCCATCATCACACTCCTCTGCCTGCTCGACAAGTCCGTCGCCGCACGTGATAACGCCGGCCTGAATCGCACCGACCGCGTCGATATCAGCACCGGGCGCCGTTCCCGTGTGATTCCCTTCGTTGGGATCGTCGATAATCTGGGCGGCGTCGAAGCGAAGCGCACCTGACGGCAAGCTGGGAAAGAAGGCGTCGATGTCAACTTGGATCGTGCCGCCCGGAAACGCACCGATCTCGCAGTAGGCATCGTTCGGGGGGAGAGCATCGATGCAGGCTGCGCCCAGGGTGGTTCGGGTTGTGAGATTCGCGGGGCGCAACCCAACAAGAACGCGCTCTGCCAAGGGGCCCACTTCAAAAATCGCCAGGTCGAACGCCGCATCGCCGGAGTTCACTAGGACAAGATCCTTGAACACGAGCTCGAGCTTTCCACCCCTACCAAGCGCGACTGCTCCCTCGCCGTCGGGGCCTCCGGTATAGTCCGGAACGCCCAGCGCCTCACCGGGGTCGCTGAAGTTCGCCGCCGTCGGTGCCGGTCCGCCGCTGAAGTACGGATCGTACGAGTGCACCGCGTCTGCAAAACTTGCGGCTCCCTGCGGAAAATCGATTCCTCCGTATACTCTGGCAGTGGCCCGACCGCAGAGCAGCAGTGCAAAGGATAAGGTTAAGGCGGAAAAAACGGGCCGCCTGCGTATCTGGATCTCGTTGATGTTCATGAGCGCCGCCTGATTGATTCGCGGGGAGCTAATACTCACTCGTAGCCGAAGCGTTTTCCTGCGGTCAAGCAGCAAGTATTTATGCGGGAGCGGCGCCCGCAAGGGGCAGCGACAACGGCGCCGCGATTTGACCAGCGCCGCGGCAATGTGCCAGTAATGGCTATGATACGCATGCGGCCGCGGAGCAGTCTTTCGTTTCTCCTGGTCCTCCTCGTCCCGATCGCAGGTGGTGGAGTCTATGGGCTCTGGTCATACCTCCGGCCCGACCCGGCCGAATTTTCTGAGCACCTAGTTCGTGAGTTTGCGCGGGCTGCGGGGGAGGAGTTGGGCGTCTTCAGGCGAGAACTACGTACATTGCTGGCCGAAGGTGCGAAAGGCGGAGCCGATGGAGTGGCCGCTCTTTTGGCGGCGATTGACGAACGCGCAGCAAAGGCCACCGCTCGGATTAAAGCGCGCGCCGACGAGGCGCGGGAACGAGTGCCGGTAAACCTGCGTGCTAGTACCCAAGGCAACCGGTTGATGCGTATCGATGCCCGGGAGAAGGAAGCGAGAGAGATGGTCAGCTGGGTCGCGGAGGATGCTAAGGAGAAGCTCCGGAACCGCCACTAGCTGCGGAGCTTCCTCAGTGCGCCCCCGCGCCGGATGCCCGACGTGAGGCGGCCGGCCCCTTCGGGACAATTTATGCTGCGCGAGCCCGGGCCTCGTTGGGGGATTTACGGCTCCGCCCTGGTTATTCGGCTTGGAAGGGCTTGGCTCTCACAGAGTAGGCCGGCAATCTCAGCTCTCGGCCGTCGGCGGCTGGCCCGTTAGGGCCCTTCCGGGCCCTGGCTGTGCGATGTCTGCGCAAGACTGTCCAGCCGCTCGATGAGAAGGCGGCGCAAGTGACGGGGTGAGACGACCGCGTCCAAGGAGCCGACGGCGCACGCCCGTTCGGCGGTGTGGGTGGCGTCGAACTCGCGCGCAATCTCACTTTGCTTTTCCGCGGCGACCTCGGCGATGAGCCGTTCAAGCCGATTACGCAACTCGGCTGTCTCCGCTGGGCTGAGGTCGCTGTCGCTCTTCAGGTGTTCGCGTAGTGCCGTCACGCGCGGATCCATATCGGTCCGCGATTGCACCTCACGACCGAAGATCACGGTCGCGGCCGGCACGCCGCCGATCACCGAGGCAAACGCCCCCTCGAAGGCGACGGCGTACAGGCCGCGGTTGAGCGCCCGTGAAAAGACGACGTATGCACCGCCGTGATAGCGCGACACGACGACGAAGAGAATCGGCCCCACGAAGTTGACCACCGCGCGCGCGATCTCCGCGCCGTATTCGAGCTGCAGCTTGCGCATGGATTCGGGTGAGCCGTCGAATCCGGACAGGTTGGCGAGCACGATGACTGGACGATTACCGCTTGCGGCATTGATCGCGCGCGCCACTTTCTTCGACGAGAGCGGAAACAACGTCCCGCCGGTCCATTCATTGGGTCCCTCGTTCGCTTGTTCCCCGAAACGGAGCACGTTGCGGCTCTCGATGCCAATCAGGCAGATTGCATGGCCGCCGAGATGCGCATCCCATACAATCGCGGTTTCTGCGCCCCCCGCCATATCCGTCCAGCGCTCCAACCAGCCGCCGTCCTGGTCGATCAATGCCTGCATCACCGGCCGCATAGCGAAGGGGCGCTTCCGCCCGGGATTCGCGCCGTCATCGAAAATCTCGCCCACGGTGTGGAAACCCTCTCCGGAATCGGGTGGGTACGGCGCCTCGGTGATCGAGCGG
>JBBITY010000033.1:9751-13072 GCA_037440565.1 Desulfurellales bacterium | reverse complement strand
CGGTGGTTCGGCGGCGGCGAGGCCGGCACTCGCCGGGGGCGACGTAGGTGTAACGGTAGTGCTGGAGCAAGATGTCGTACGCGTCCGCCAGGTCGCGGGCGTAGTACTGCGCCTGGCCATTCGGCCCCATGATCCGTTCGTAGCCGCCGATGCCAACCTCATCCTCTGCGGACACCCCGCCAGAGACTTCCAGCGCGAGCCGGCCCGTCAGGACCATGGATGCGCCGGGGAGCATGACGAGAATGCCGCGCGTATGGAGGAGCATCGTGGCGAGGGCATTGAAATAACTCTGCGCGCCGACGTTGATGCCGGCGACGACGACGTTGATCTCCCCACCCTCCTGGGTGAAGGCGACGATGCGGCGCACGACGCGCGCGGCCGCGTCGAGATTCTCGGTGCCGCTGTCCATCGCGATGCGCACGCCACCGCACACGGCGATCCATTCGACCGGCAGGCCGCGGGCAGCGGCGAGATCGAGCGCAGCGAGAAGTCGCTGGCATTCCGGTAAGGCCAGCGCGCCCATGTCCCGGGTGGGGTCGCTCACCACAAGCACGCGCGACATGCCTTCGGGGTGCTTCTCCGTCGGCGTGGTGATGATTCCGAACACCACAGCGCATCGGTTTTCGCCGGGCGGCCGCCCGCGGACGCTGACGGCAGTGCCCTCCGCGCCGTCGAGGTCGAACTCCTCGAACGTGCCGCCGCTCCCCCCGGCGCCGGGCCCGGTGAAGATCCGGATGGCTTCGTATGGATCGATGACACCGTGTCGCCGGGCGCGCACCAAGCGGCGCTCGTAGTGGCTCACCGGACGCAACGGCTCGGAGTGCGGCTCGCGCCAGTTCACCTCGATGCGGCCGCCGGCACTGGGCTCGACTACCAGCTCCTTCACCGTCGCCGAGCGGCTGCTGCGCTCCGGCCGGAGCGCGAGACGGATGACGATCTTTTCCAAGCCGAGGGGGCGCGTGGCTGGAACGAGCTCCCTCACCAACCGGTCGAGCGTGGCGGGAAGGAGAAACATCGCCGGGCGCACGAACAACGTGATGCGATTCCAGTGGAGACGTCGCCGCCGGTCGCGCTCGCCGCGTATGTTACGCAACGCGCGCACGGCTTCGGAAAACGCGTGCACGAACGCGGGCTCGTGCAGAGTTCCTGCGCTGCCCGGAACGGCTGCCCGCACCTCGCCGAGAATGAAAATGCGCTCATCGTCAGGGATGCGGCGGCTGCGCCCGAAGAAGGCGTACACCCCCGCACTGCTCGGCAGTCGCTCCAGCGCAAATTCGGCCAGACGCGCCAAGTCGATGCGGCGCGCCGATTCGGGGTGCAAGCCCATCAGATCGGCACGTTCGACGAACGCTGATCGCGCTCTGTACTCGTACGTCAGGTGTGTACTGGCGCCGCCAGGTGCCAGCGCCGACACGCAGAGTCGGTGCCCGACGCCTGCGGGCCTGGCAAGCAACGGCTGGACCCATGCGCGCAGCGCGTCCTCGTTGGCAGGCGCCGCGACCGTCAGCACGATCTCGACCGCCGGTGAAGCGGCCTCTTCCGCTGCCGCCTGGCGGAGGGCATCCCAGATAACCGGCAACGCGTCTGGTTTGGCCGTGGCTGCGAGCACGACGCCGCACTCGGCAAATTCCAGACGCGCAAGGTGCACGTCCCGCATCTGGATCGACCGGCACGCAGTCGGCACGAGCGGCGCATACTCCCGCAGTACCAGCGCCTGCAGCGCCAAATTCCGCCGCATCGGGTGGGGATCAGTCAGCCAGGCCGCGACGTGATCGAAGATCAAAGCAGGGCTATCGGCGATGCGGCTGAGCGTTTCCGGGTCGACACCGGTCTCCGGTTGCCTGAGGGCGTGGAGCGCTGCCTCGACCGCCGCCATTGCCGCAGCGGCTTGCCGGCGCATGTGTGGCAGCTCGAACATCACGTAGCGTGCCTCGGCGGCGGCGTCGGCCACCGCGCCAGGTACCGCCCCGCGCAAGGTCAGACAGGTGCCGAGCGCGCCATTGAGCTCGCCGTCATCGCTGAAGTCAACGCCGACTCCGGCCAGGCGTGTGAGGAACTGGAGCACAGCCCCGATCAAGCGATAGCGCTCCGCCCGAAGCGTCCGTGAGGCGAACAGGCGCAGCAAGGCGCGTTCGAGTGCTTCGCACGGCTCCAGATCCGCCAATCCATAATGACTGAGCGCCCGACGCAAGCGTTCGAGGAACGCCGCATCGACGCCTGCGCCGCGCGCACTCAAGCGACGCAGATAGAGACGCAGCCACGCGTCATTCGAACGCCCGGCGGCGCCGCCGGGGATTGCCTGGCGCTGTCGGCAGAAAAGCAACTCCGTGTCGGCGAAAACCGCTACCGTCTGGCGTATCGCGGCGAGTTCCTGAAGAAAGCCGGAATCGAGGCCGTGCGGCAGTGGTTGTCCGAGGAGGCTGAGCAATCGCGCGATCTCTTCTTCGGTCACATCGTAGCCCAGCAGAATGCGCCGCACGTTGCCCACCAACGCCTGCAGCGCCCGCTGGCGGATCCGAATCTCCCGCCGTGCCAAGCGAGCGAGATCCGGCGTTCCCTCGCGGGTGAAAAGGAGTGCGAGCGGATCGTCCCATTCCGGCAGTGCGAGCCGTGCACCCGCTGCGGACGACTGCGCTGGCGTGACCTCTGGCTGCAAGGTGATCAGCACGGCTCCGGCCGCAACACGCTGGTTCGGGCGCACGTGAATGGTCTTGATCGTGCCGGGGATCGGCGCCGTGAAGGCGATTTCCATCTTCATGGTCTCGAGCAGCCCGAGACGCTGGCCGGCCTCGACCCGATCGCCCGGCGCGACGTCGACGGCGACAACCACCGACGGCGCGCTGGCGCGAACCAGACCGCCGGTCTCGCGACCGATCACGTGCGGCTGGCCGTTGACCTCGATGCGGAACTCCGCCTCGCTTGCTGCATGAGTGACCGCGAGCTGGTGTTCGTTGATCAGCAATCGGCAGGCATGTGGCTCCTGTTCGAGCAGCGTGACGAAACACTCGCGCCCGTCACAGCGGATGCGATACCCCCAGTCGCCGATGGCGAAGACGGCAAGCCGATACGCGTGTCCGGCATACGTCAGTTCGACGGTCTGCCCGACTGACCGGGGGATCGAATGCGGCGGACCATTCGCAGCTTCGGCGAGAAAGTTGAGCCGCGCGGCGGCGCGCTCCTGCAGATAGGCCAGGATGGCGGCAGCTACGAGGGCCTCGGCGGCGTGCGCAGGCGGGGGGAGGTCGGGAAGCACGCGGCTCAGCCACTGGACATCGACGCCGCGGCGGCGCAAATCGCCGTGTTCGAGCAGGGTGAGCAACA
>JBBITY010000033.1:0-9741 GCA_037440565.1 Desulfurellales bacterium | reverse complement strand
TGTTGGTGGCCCCGCCGGCAAGCACGAGGCGAAGATCCGCCAGCGCACACGCGAGGCGCGCGCGCGCGGCCTCGCGGGTTGGTGCGTGGGCAATGATCTTCGCGATCACTGGATCGAACTCAGCCGGAACGAGACTGCCCTGCACCACTCCGCAGTCGGCGCGGATGCCCGGGCCGGACGGCAGGTCGAGCAACACGACGGCTCCCGGGCTGGGGGCGAAGTCGGCCCGCGGCTGTTCTGCGCAGAGCCGCACCTCGATGGCATGGCCGACCTCGAGCGGTGGCGTGCTGGGCAGCGTGTCACCCCGGGCAAGTCGGATCTGCAACTTGACCAAGTCGAGACCTGTCAGTGCTTCAGTGAGCCCGTGCTCGACCTGCAGGCGCGGGTTGAATTCCAGGAAGTAGAACGACCCGGTGTCGGTGTCGAGCAGGAACTCGACCGTTCCCAGGCCGACGTAGTCGACGGCGCGGGCCAAGCGCACCGCCGCCTCGCTCATGACGCGCGCCGCGGTTGGGCTGAGATGCGGAGGCGGGGTTTCTTCAATGATTTTCTGATGGCGGCGCTGGACCGAGCAATCGCGCAAACCGAGCACGAGGCACTGCCCTGTGTGGTCGGCGGCGATCTGCACCTCTATATGGCGGGGGCGGAACAGGAACGCTTCCAAGAACACCGTGTCGTCCCCGAACGCATGCGCTGCTTCGGTGCGCGCGTGTGCGAACGCGTCCGCCAGCTCGTCGTGGTCGGTTACGACGCGAATGCCGCGGCCGCCACCGCCAGCGGCGGCCTTGATGACCAGCGGAAAACCCAGCGCCGCCGCGGCGCGCGGGAGGGCCTCTTCGGTGACCGGGCCACCGCTCCAGGGGGCGACGGGGAGACCGGCCGACGCGGCGAGGCGCTTGGCCGCGATTTTGTTTCCGAGCGCGCGGATGGTCTCGCTGCGCGGTCCGATGAAGGTGATTCCCCGCTGTTCGAGCTGCGCGACAAACGCTGCGTCTTCCGCCAGGAAGCCCCAGCCCGGCCAGGCGCTGTCGGCGCGTGTGGCGCGGAGCGCGGCGAGAACGCGCGTGCGATCGAGGTACGCGGGCCGGAGTGCGGTGCCCCGGGGCCCGCGCAGCGCCGGCCCGAGGGAGATCGCGACATCGGCGTGGCGCACGAATGGCGCGTTGCGCTCGGGCTCGGTGTACAAAGCGATTGCGGTCAGGCGGGCGTCTTCTTCTGCGCGCAGTTCCTTGATGGCACGCACGCCGCGCATCGCGGCTTCCCCGCGGTTGATGATCGCTACCCGTTCGATGGCCGCCATCCGCCTGCAATCTCGCTTCCCTCGATTTGGCAGAATTGGCCGCGCAATGCATCTCCGAGGGCGGCAGCCTGGGCCCGCCGAGGCGAAGCATGCCAGGCGTACCTTGGGTCGGCGACCGCACCATCACTCAGTGGTGAATGCGGTGCTTGACCCGTCGCCGCTGGTGCATGCAGAGTTGCCCGGCGACGGCAGTCCAGGCTTTGCGTTTTCGGAGGTGCGCATGGATTTCGCAGTTCCAGAGGAAATTACACGCCTGTGCGAGAACGTCCACGCCTTCATGCATGAGCACGTCTACCCGCTGGAAGGCCGCCGCGAGCGGTGGACGCTGGAAGTCGGCGGGCCCCCCTATCCGCCGGCGATCCGGGCCGTGCAGGCCAAGGCGAAGGCGCTGGGATATTGGGCTTTTCACCTGCCGAAGGAGGCGGGGGGCGCCGGTCTCTCTTTCATGCACTACGTGTTCGTAAACGAGATTCTCGGCCGCAGCCTGGCCGGGCCGGTCTGCGTCGGCTCTCAGGCTCCGGACTCGGGCAATGCGGAGATCCTTTGGCGCTTCGGCACCGAGGAGCAGAAAGAGCGGTGGCTCAAACCCCTTGTGGCGGGTGAGATTCGCAGTTGTTTCTCGATGACCGAGCCTGAGGTCGCGGGATCCGATCCGCGGTTGCTGCGAACGACGGCAGTGCGCGACGGGGATGATTACGTGATCAACGGCCATAAATGGTTTACCAGCGGCGCGCATGGCGCGTCATTCGCCATCGTCATGGCGATGACCAATCCCGAGCAGGAGAACCCGTACCTCCGTTTCAGCCAGATCATCGTGCCGACCGACACGCCGGGCTTCCGCCTCGCGCGCGGCATTCCGGTCATGGGCGACTATGACAACCACCACGCCGAGATCTGGTACGAGGACTGCCGGGTACCGGTGACCAACCGTCTTGGCGGGGAAGGGATGGGGTTCGTCATCGCCCAAGAGCGACTCGGCCCGGGACGTATTCACCACTGCATGCGCTGGCTCGGCATGGCACAGCGCGCCTTCGAGCTCATGTGCCAGTACGCCACGCAACGCGAGATGTTCGGCAGCGTGCTGGCGCGCAAGGCCAATATCCAGGATTGGATCGCCGAGGCGCGCGCCGACATTCTCGCCGCACGGCTGATGACGCTACAGGCGGCGTGGAAGATCGACACCGCGGGCGCGAGCGGTGCGCGGGAGGAGATTTCGCTGATCAAGTTCTTTGGCGCCAAGGTGTTGCACAGCGTCGTGGACAAGGCGGTGCAAGTGTTCGGCGCCGCCGGCCTGACGGAGGACCACCCGCTCTCGATGTTCTACCGCCAGGCCCGCGCCGCCCGCATCTACGACGGCCCGGACGAGGTGCACAAAATGGTGGTGGCGCGGCGTATTCTGGCGCAGTACGAGAAGAAGAGGTGAGCGCTCCGATCGCGCTTCAGTCGGCAGAAGTCACCGGCCTCCGAAGATCCTCAACAGGATCCTTACTCGGCCGATCCCGCCCAGATCCCCGGCTCGTACGTCCCCCTCGGTTGCTTCGACGCCGAGGAGCAACGGGTTCCAGTGCGGCGCCGTAACAATGGATTCGGCAGGCAGAAGGAATTGGCGATCCGTTCACCCGGCCGGACCTCGCTCGGAATCTATTGCCTCCAAACTGGCTTGCTTGTCACAAGAGGACGGTGCAATTTGGGCCAGCCGCGCCGGGGTGTGTTGCGGCCGGGCGGGGGCACGCATAGTGAGAGCACGCGAATGGCAAAGGATGGTGGCCTGTTCGACCCGAGCATTGTTCCCGAGCTGATTCCCGTACGCGAGGACGAGGACTTCGACCGCGACAAGTTGGCTGTGTATTTGCGCGGCAAGTTGCCGGGGGCCGAGCATCCGCTAGAGGTCGTGCAGTTCGCTGGCGGGCACGCGAACCTGACCTACTTGTTGCGCTGCGGGGGGCAGGAATATGTGTTGCGCCGCCCGCCGCTGGGGCCGGTCGCCGCGACCGCGCACGACATGGGGCGCGAATATCGAGTGTTGTCCGTCCTCTTCAAGGCTTACCCGCTGGCGCCACGGGCGTTCTTGTACTGCGACGATCCGTCGATCATCGGTGCGCCGTTCTTCATCATGGAGCGGCGGCGGGGCACCGTGGTCCGCCGCGTGATTCCGCCGGAGTTCGGTGGAGGGAAGGATCTCGCGGTGAACCGCCGGATCAGCGAGGTGTTGATCGACGCGCTCGCCGACCTCCACGAGGTGGACCCCGCCGCCATCGGCCTGGCTGATCTCGGGAAACCGGAGGGATTCATGCTGCGTCAGATCGATGGCTGGACGGCGCGCTACGAGCGGGCCAAAACGACCGAGTGGCCTGTGGTGCACGAGCTGGCGCGCTGGTTACGGAATCACTTACCGCCAGCGCCAAAGCCGACGTTGCTGCACAACGATTGGCGCCTCGACAACATGATGCTCGATACCCACGACCCAGGGCGGGTCGTGGCGGTGTTCGACTGGGACATGTGCACGGTCGGCGATCCGTTCGCCGACGTGGGGACGCTGTTGTCCTCTTGGGTACAAGAAGGCGAGGGTTTGGGCGGAGGAGCGACGATGCCATCCCATGTGCCGGGCTTCCTGACGCGTCGGGAAGCAGTCGCCCGTTATGGTGAGCGTCGCGGCGTCGATGTGAACCACGTGCCCTACTATTTCGTGTTTGGACTGTTCAAGATGGCTGTGGTCCTGCAGCAGATTTACCACCGCTACCACGTGGGCCAAACCAAGGATGCCCGCTTCGCCCCGTTCGAGCAGGTTGCCGAAATGCTCTTCTCGATGGCCAAGAGCCGCAGCGAGTCGCTCGATCTCTAGCCCGCATTTCTCTCCAGTTTCCTACTGCGGGCCGCCGATACGCCCGCCTCTCGAAGCTGTACTCCCTCTGGCCTCCTCGACATAGTGTCGACTATGCCTGCGTCGGCCTCAGCCCGTGCGCCCTCGATCTACGGGCGTCTCCGCGCCCTCGCGACGGAACCGGGCGAGAAACGCGGGCTCGCCGCGCGGGAGCGGTCCGCCCTCCTCGTCGATGGCCCGCGTGAGCGGATCCGCTCGCGGCGATCGCGGTGCATGAAAAGGCTCAACCGCTTGTGGCGCCGCGGACCTCCTCGATTTGACCGTTACGCACGCGGAGGAGGAAGAGATCGCGTTCCAGACCCCCATCGGCCACGCGGACGCGACCGGCACCTTCGTAGGGACCCATCGCCCGCAATCCATCCACAACTGCGTCGCGGGTGGCTGCGCCGGCTTCCATGGCGCGGCGCACAAGCATTGCGGCGTCAAACGCTTGCGCCTCGAATACTGTTGGACTGTGCCCTGCGTAGGTGCGGAACCGCTCGACGAAGCGCGCTGTGCTCGGGACAGCGCTGCCGGCATAGAAAGCGTCCGCGAATATTGCGCCTTCTACGGCCGCGCCGGCCTGTGCCATCGCCCGCGCATCGTTCCAGCTTTCTGATCCGAGCAGCACGACGTTGGGTACGACGTGTCGAACGGCCGCGGCTACGGCGGTGGCGGCAGTGGCGGCGTCAGGAATGAAGACCGCTTGGACGTCTCCGTGCCGCTGCCAGGCTCGCAGCGCCGCGGCCTCGGTCGCGAAGGTGTGTTGGTCGACGCCGTAGGTCTGTGTCCCGACCACAGTGCCGCCTTGACGCTGGACCTCATCTGCGAAGAGGGACGTGAATGAACGCCCGTACTCGTTATCTGGGTGGAAGACGGCAAAGCGGATGAGATGGAGGTCCTGTCGCGCGTGAGCGAGGATCGCGCGCACTTGCTGGCGCTGCGTGATCGCGACTTGCAGGGCGTATCGTCCGGTGAATCCGTCGCGAAGCGAGAGGAGGAGCAGCGGAATTTTCAGCCGGTCGGCTGCCGGTACCAGCGCAGCGGCTTCGCTGCTCCGCAACGGCCCGATCACCGCGATAATGGTTGGATCGGCGGCTAGCTCTTCGAGCAAAGGCAGCGCTTCGGTCGGATCACCTCCCGTGTCGCGCACGATGAGCGCTTCGGGGGCGTCGGCGAAGGCGACGCGCAAGCCACTCAGCGCCCGACGCCCGTAGGTCTTGTCTGGCCCCGTGAGCGGCAAGAGGCAGGCAACTCGTCCTCGTACCTTGGTTTCGGGGCTCGGTGCCCTGGGGGCTTCGTCCGCCTTCGCCTCGTCTGGTTTTCGCCCTGCACCCTCGAATTCCAATCGCTCGCCGCTCCTCCCGTTCTTGAGCGGGTCGACCGAGCGGGTGTCAAACCCAGTTGTGCGCGAGGACGAGTGCGACTCCAGGATTAGGCGAACCGCGGGAATCGTGAGCATTTCCCCGAGATCGCGGAGCTCCCTTTCGCTCAGTTCCCCGGCTGTTCGCTCCAGCCGCGCGCGCAAGACCTCGCGATCGCGGTCGTTTCCCCGCGCCCAGGCCTCCTCCCAGGCGAGCATGGCGTCTGTGCGGTGACCGAGGGCGTACTGCGCGTCACCCCGCAGAGCGGCCGTTTGTGGCCAGCGATCTCGAGGGAACTGCGCTTCCAGTTCGTTCAGCGCTTCCAACGTCTCCTCATACCTGTGCAGCCCGTACTGGGCTTGGGCGAGTTGGTAATAAGCCCGAGCCCGGTACGTCCGATCGCTGCTCCCGGCGAGATACGTAGCGAAGCCCACCGCTGCAACCTCGAAATCCCCTCGTCGCAAGGCATCCTCGGCGTTCAGAAAGCTCATGGGCGGGGCGGGTGGCACACTCGCGTACGGC
Organism: Desulfurellales bacterium; assembly: GCA_037440565.1. Classification (GTDB taxonomy): domain Bacteria; phylum Desulfobacterota; class Binatia; order HRBIN30; family CADEER01; genus JBBITY01. Next base: position 3,695 of record JBBITY010000033.1, on the reverse strand, counting down.
GGAGGGCAACCTGCCAAAAGAAGGCACACTGGGATCAGTAGCCGCGTCGATTGCATTGACTGGGCTTATCCGGGCATCGGCCCTCGTTTGTCAAGAACACAGGTCTCCTGCGTGCACCGTTGGACCCTGCAGACGCCAGGCATACTGGGAGCTTTGGCCCGAAGGCGCCAGACTGCCTATTCGGCACCGCGCACATGCGGAAACTCCTCCTGAAGCGAGGGCTTGAAAGGCGTTCGCACCTCTGCCGTTCCTCGGCGGCGCGCTTGCGGGACCCCAGAGGGCGTGGTGCTGGCCGTAACCCCGGAGTTTTCCGTTCGGCGAGGTGCCGGTGTGGCGGGTGCCGGAAGCACGGGAGGCGAGTTTGCGGCTGCTTCCGGAGTTTGCGTTGCCAGCAGGTCAGCCCAGTTCAGCGGCTCTGGCGATGCCTTCCTTCCTATTAGCGAGAGTATCAGAGCGGCCGTCATGGCCAGACGGAATGGAACCGCCCGCACTGCCATCCCCATCTCTGGTCGCAACCAACAGCAAGGGGCGTGCAAGCGAGCGCCCCGGGGACGAGCAACCGATCGCCTGCGCGCCGAAAATACCTTCTTCCGCCTTGATTTCCCTGCATCCGCGCCTGCCGCATCTTGTCGATATGCTGCGGCGGATGTTGAACAACGCGCCATCCGGTTAGCACAAATCCGTACCCTCTCGTGTCCACTGGCGAACCACCCGACCGGCAAATTCATGGCATGTGTTCTGCTAAGCGACTTGCCGCTACGGAGGGTCGAATGGAGCGCAGGGACGCGACGACTGCGGGGAGAAGTGGTGCCTCACGAGTTCTGGTTTTTGCGGTCGACGATGTGTTCTTTAGCCTCCAACTTGACTGGGTCGAAGCTGTTTGCCCCCGCGCGGCTGTCGCTCTGCGTGAAGTGAAGGTCGCGGGGCGTCCGCAACGTTTTTTTGTCTACCGCGGCGAGCCTGCGTTCCCAGTCGAGTTGCGGACGGTTTTCGATGTGCCGAGCGGCGGTCGCCGTGTCGAGCGCGGAGCATACTTGATTGTTCGGTCGGGCAGTTATCTGCTGGCACTGCAAATCGATGCTTGTGTGGGCGTCCAGGAGATCGATCTCAGTTCGACCGTACCCATTCCCAGCAAGCTGGTCGGTGATGGGGGCGTTCCGGTGGGGCACCTGGTCGAGGCAGGCGAGGAAATCCTGGTCGTGCTGGACCCGCATCGCTTAGCGGGCGGGGTCGCGCGCGATCATCTCGCACTGGCGCTGCGCGCGGCCAAGGAATTTCAGGAGCGGGAGCAAGCCATCGAGGAGCTCTGGACTGCGATCTGCTCAGCACCGTCCGTCTCTGATGTTCGGAAGTACGCGCGACTTTGCCGGCGCAATGGCCATGGCAAAATGGCGCGGGCGGCGCGTGTGATCCTCAAGCACATGACCGATTGCACGGCCGAAACGGTATCCGCCAACGGCGGTGGTGGAGGGGCGGCGGACCAGATGCTCATCGGCACCCTGGTCCGTTTCGCGTGCGCCAGGCGCACCGGTGAGATCGCGATAGAGGCGGGCGGTGCCGATGTGGGCCGCGTGGTGTTGGCATCTGGCCAAGTGCTCGCGGCGTCGTGTGGCGGTGCCACTGGACGCGATGCTTTGGTGCGATTGCTCGCGCTGCCTGAAACGCGGCCCCACATCATTGAGGGAAGTAGCGAGACCGGTTGCGAAGTCATCGCTGACAGCGCGATCGCGTTTTTGATCGACGCTCTGGCCTCCGGCGCCGGCGAGCGGCGTTTCCGGCGGGGCGAGTAGGGCCCACCACGAGAGGAGTCTCTGCATGGACGGGAAACCCCGCATCCTAGGCGTGGATGACAGCTTGACCATTCGGAAAGCGCTGGAACTCGTTCTGAGGCCGGCGGGATATCTGCTCGATCTTGCGGCCACCGGCACTGAGGCGATCGAGAAGGCGCGCGGGTTCCAGCCGGCTGCCATCCTGCTCGACTTCATCTTGCCCGACATGCGCGGTACCGAGGTGTGCCGCCGACTCGCTGCGGATCCGGAGACGGCCGGGATTCCGGTAGTCCTGATCTCCGCGAAAGGCGCGGAGATTCGGCAGGCGTATCAAGACGTGAAGAACGTGGTGGGTTACATCACCAAACCATTCACTCCGGAGACCATTATCGAAATGCTCGCCGATGCCGTGAAGCGATCCCGAGACGGCGTCCTGACGAAAGGACAGCCAGTCCCCGCCGAGATACAGGCGAGCGACCAGCTCCTGGACCTCGACCCTGCCGAGGAGGACGAGGCTGCCGCAGAGTTGTCCTTAGAACCGGAGCCGCTTGTCGCCGAACCCGCACCAGCAGAGCCGCTTTCGCAGTGGGACGCCACCCTGGAGGCTGATGCTGGCGACGCGCAGGTGGCAGACGAATGCGACGATCGTGCAGACCGCTGGGAAGACGAGCCGCCCAGCGCGGTTGAGGGACCGTCCGATGAGGCCCGCCGCGCAGCGCTGGAGATGATGTTCGAGACGCTCACCACCGGGTTGGAAGGCGTCTACGTCGAGGAAGTCGATACGTCGGCAGGTGCGAGTGCCGACGAAGCAAAGTCTTACTCCGACCTCGTCGCGCAGTTGAACCGGCAGCTTGGCGAGTTACTGGAGCAGACGCGGTCCGGCGCTCGATTCGCTTTGTGTAGCGACGGCTCGATTCGATCCCTCGACGAGGTCTTGTTCGATGCCTACCGACGCGTCTGCCGCCTGCTGTTCCGTGCGTCGACTGCAGGTGCCGTTCCGCTGGGGATTGCGCGGGAGGAAGGCCGAGTCCTCTTGGCCTGCCACCGCGACAGCGAATTGTTTACAGCGTTTCGAGCGGTCGCGGACCACCGAAGTGCTTGGCGGACACTGCTGGTGTCCGAGCGTTTCCGACAACTGCCAATCGTTACAAGGCTGTATGGCCCGACCCATCTGATCGTCGAGACAACCGGAAGTGGCGCGCTTTGGGATCAGTTGCGTGTCATTCAGGCTCTTCCCGAGTGGGGCCGGCTGCGGGTGGCGGCGGTGTTGCGCAGCGAGTCGACCCGACGGGGCAGCCAGCTCGCGCTGCCCGAGTTGCAAGGACAAGGCATCGACGCGGTTTTTGAGCACGGGCCGCGTCTCTGCACTGACCTGTTGGCGTGGATCCGCGCGCCGATGTCCTCGGAAGCGCCGCTCGCGTCGGTCGACGCGCCGGTGTCTGCGGCGCTCGGCTAGCCGGTGCGGGGGCGGGCGGCGCGTGGCTCGCGGTGTGCAATGGGAGAAATTGAGAAAAGTCCCACACGGAGTGGCGAAGCCTACTGTGTCTTTGAACGGGCCGGCCGGCTGTTGGGACTGCCCGTATCAACCGTACGCGAAGTGCTGCACGGCGAGGTGCCGACGACCGTGCCGCTGGCACCTGCGCACGTGGCTGGTGTGATCAGCCTCCGCGGCGAACCGCTTTCCCTGGTCCAGATCGACCGATGGATTGGCACGCCGGGGCGGCGCTGCCGTGCTTCGGATCAGATCATCGTCATCGAGACCAGCGGCGTGCGGATTGGGGTGGTCGTGGATCGCGTGCTCGGCGTCGAGGACAATGGCAGCATAGAAGAGGTAACCGAACTGACAGAGCCGCTCGTTTACCGCCGCGCCTTGACCGACCGCGGGGCAGTCATGATTCTCGATTCGGCCTCGCTAGTGCATGCCGC
>JBBITY010000032.1:0-16614 GCA_037440565.1 Desulfurellales bacterium | reverse complement strand
GATGCTCCACCCCCTCAAGAATGGTGCCGATGCCGTCCATGCCCGGGGTTGAAGGCGAGAGCAGTGCTTCCGCCCTTCTGTCCCGGGTATCACCAACAGCGGGGAAATCCTTCCCGTCTCAGTCCCGTCATGCCCGTCCGCGTCCAGATCGCCGGCGTCTCCAGCCTTGAAGAGGCGCAGGTGGCAGAACGTGCCGGTGCCGACGCGCTGGGATTTGCCCTCCGCCTGCCGACCGGCATCCACGACGGCCTCACCGAGGCCAAGGCGCGTGGCATCATCGCCGCGCTGGCGCCCTTCATCACCAGCGTGGCGATCACGTACGTTCACCGTGCCCGCGAAGCGGCCGACCTCTGCCGCTACCTCGGCGTCGGTGCAGTCCAGTTGCACGGCCAATTTCCGACGCGGGAGCTGCCGTTGCTGCGCGCGGCGCTGCCGCATCTGAAAATCATTCGCGCCGTGCACGTGACCGGGCCGGAAGCCCTCGCCAAGGCGCGCTCGCTTGATCCCCACGTCGACGCGATCATCCTCGACACCTATGATCCGGGAAGCGGGCGAAGCGGAGCCACGGGCAAGACACACGACTGGTCGGTCAGCCGTCAGATCGTGGTGCGAGCCCGCGTGCCTGTCATCCTGGCTGGCGGTCTCACGCCCGACAACGTCGCGGAGGCCATTCGCACGGTCCGCCCGTGGGCGGTCGATGTGCACACCGGAGTCGAGGACGCGGACGGCACGCGGAACTTCGACAAGATTCGGGCATTCATCGAGCGGGCGAAGAACGCTGCGTGAGCTGGCACGCCGGTGAGCCGGTATGCCGGTACTACTCAGCGAGTCAGGAGCGCAGCGGCCTCACCACCTTGATCGCGCGGATGTGCCGGCTCAGTGGCTCACCGTGCTCCGTACAGTTCCCGGCGCAGATCAATCGCCAAGTTCCGCCCATCCAGCCGCAAGTGGCGCGAGTTGTAATCGGGATGATGAACGGCGAGGACGATGTCGGCCGGCGGGACGTCGGCCGGAATGGCAAAACCGGCGATGCCAGCCTCGCTGGTAACCACCTTGGCGATGACCTTGTCCGCGTGTGAGCAGACCAGCACCTCGGCGTCGGTCACCGGCGGCTTCTCGCCGGATTGATCCGGGTCGTTGTCGAGGACGATCACGCGAGCCGTGCGGCCGTCTGGTGCCGGCTCGACTCGGACATCGAGGTCGCGCAGCCAGATCATCGGCTCGCCCGTGATCGTTTTCATGCCGATGCGTTCGGGGTGGCGCGCTGGGTCGGCCTTCAGACTCACATCCTGCGCTGCCATGCCGTGATCGGCGGTGAAGACGAACAAAGTGGACTCGAGCAAGCCCTTTGCTTCGAGCATGTCCAGCACCTGACCGAGGCGGCGGTCGCACTCCGCGACTGCCGCGCGCAGACCGTCGGCGTGCGGCCCGTAGTCGTGCCCTGCGCCGTCGGTGAGCGTGAACTCATGGGCCACCAGCACCGGCGGCGGGTGTGACGGATCGTCCCACAGCACCATCACTTGCGCCAGGCCGCGCGCGTCGAGCATGGCCTCGCGGTGTACTGCCTCCATGCCATCGGCGAGGTAGCGCGAGCTGACATCACGTTGAAACTCCGCCGTGAGCAGCTTGAGCCGATCGCGTGGGCCAACCACTCGCCCCTCCAGCGCGGCGTGATCGGCGCCCCGTCCCTGTGGCTCGTGGATGCTGGCCGTGAAGGCCGCCGGGCCGAGTACGCGGTGAAACGCTTCATAGAGCGTCTCAACCTCGCCGCTCAGGTACCTCTCCGTCATCATCCCTTCGGCCTGCGGGACGAGAGCCTGGCGCGCGGTGCGGTCGTAATACGTCGGGTTGACGATGTCATGGTGGCCCAACCAGGCACCAGTGAGCAACGTGGCATGGCTCGGCCAGGTAATGCTGGGAAACGTGACCATCGAGCCGAAGCGGAAGCGCGCGGCGCGATCCAGAATGCGGCGCAGGTTGGCGATGGCGGGGTCATCGCGGTCGAGCAAGTACTGCAGCTCGCTGTTGCTCAACCCGTCGAAGATGACGAAATAGACCCGTTCCGCTCTCTCGCTCCGCTCCCTCTGCCGCGCGGGAGCGGGCTGGGGTGGGGGCGATGCGAGTGGATTCTCTTCGCCCTGTTCGCCTCCCTGGAGAATCTCCTCCAGCACCCGCCCATCCTGCCGCTTCAGGTAGACGTCCGGCGCCACGCCGCGTTCACTGGCGGTGCGCCCGCTCCAATCCTTGCCATCGACGTGCGGAAAGCCCATGAGCCGGCAGACCGTCGGCGCGATGTCGACGTGGCGCGCGGCGCTGTCGTGGAGACCGGGGCGAATCCCCGGTCCCGCAAACGCCAGCGGCGCGCGCGACTGCACGACATCGAGCGACCCGTGCTGGCCCGGCTGAAGGCCGAAGGCGTAGCATTTCGGGCTGATGACCAGGTCCGGCGCGTATGGACTGTCGAACAGTTGGGCGATGCGTTCGTACGCGTGAGGGTACGCAATCTGCGTCGGTTCGATGAAGGCGCGATTGGCGTCTGCGGTGGGATGGCCCGAGGCAGTTGCGGCGCGCAGCTCATCGTCGCAGGTGGCGACGGCCGTGTGATCCTGGTTCGCAATCGGGTTCTCGCCGATCTGTTCGACGATGCGGAAATCCAGCCTCCCGTTGGCCCGCAGGCGCTGGAAGCGCACCATGCCGCGCGCTGCCCACACTTCATACGTTGCATCCCGACACGTGATAACGAGGTCAACCTGTCCGGCGACCTCGGGGTCGCGCAGCAACGCCAGGATCGCGCGGTTGCCGGACTCCTCCTGATTGTGGTCTAAACCTTGTCCACCTGGGCGTTCTGGTCCCAGGACTTCCACCGCGGGCCTCCTATCCGGGATGGTATCGACAGCCGTCTCCCAAATAGCGTGTCACACCGGGAACGTCGAGCCGGCCCCGCCGGCGAGGCGCGGGGACGAGGTGCATCGGGCAATATTCCGAGAACGAGCAGTGGTCATGGCCCATTGGGCCCCCGGAGGGGAAGGAAAATCGAAGCCTTGTCCGCGAAGAACCCCGTTCTCCCGCATGACTCGCGGGAGGGGGTGAGCGGGAGGGTTCCGAGGAATTTCGAAGGAGTGCGCGCGATCGCTCAGTGCCCTCTGCTGATCGCCGCTCAAGGAGACATCATGGCTCGACTTCCCTACGTTGACCCCGCAACGGCACCCCAGGCGGTGCGCGGGGCGCTTGAAGCATTGCCTGTCCAGTTGAATGTCTTTCGCATGATGGCGCATGCGGAGACCAACTTTCGCCCGCTGCTGCGCCTGGGCTCGTCGATCCTCGCCGAACAAGAACTCGATGCAAAGTTGCGCGAGTTGGCGATCCTGCGCGTTGCGCACCTCGACGAGGCACAGTACGAATGGGCGCAGCACGTCCCGGTAGCCAAGGCCACCGGCGTCAGCGACGCGCAGATCGAAGCGCTGGAGGGTGGCGACATCTGGGCGGACTGCTTCGATCCCGGCGAGCAACTGCTCCTGCGCTTCACCACCGAAGTCTGCAAGACGTGCGCGCGTGTGACGCCACCTTCGCCGCCATGGCTGAACGTTTCTCGGCGCGCGAGATCGTCGAACTGATCCTCGCCATTGGGTACTACATGATGGTGGCGCGCCTGTTGGAAACGACCGGTGTCGAGATCGATACGGTTGCCGGCGCCAGCATCTACGAGCACGCCACGCGCCGGGGGCGCGTTCGCCCCCCGGGCTCTTGAGGGTGCGGGTTCGTTAACCCGCAACTGGGCGGCCGACGACGATCACAAACTCCTGCCCCGGTGCGAACTCGACGCCCCGCCAGCGCGGGTCGGAGCGGCGCCGCCCTGCACTGTACTCGCGGTAGCGCGTGCCGAGGGTGTGGTTAAGCCCGGCAACCTCGAGCGCCTCGCTGACTGCCCGGGTCGTGTTGGACGGATCCTCAGCGACAAGCACGAAGAGCCCGGCCCGAATGGCGAACGTCACTGGAGCGAAGCTGCGCACATTCCAGCCAGCCGCTTGGAAGGCCGCAGACAGCGTCGCCGCCAGCCGCTGTGCCGCAGCGTCGCGCGCGTCGTAGGCGATCCAGGCGGCGGCCGGCGCCTGGCGGGCGAGGCGTGCGACGACTGCCGCGCGGGCCTCGGCTGAGAGGTAGCCGCCAGCGGTGTCGCCCGCCCCCGGCGCGGCACCCCCGGTGTCGGTAGGCATCGCCGGGATCGCGCCTTCGGGCAGTGCGGCGCGGATCTGCTCCCTGAGGGCCAGGGCCTCCGGGTCGGCCGGGCGCTCCCTCAGCATGCGCTGCAGCTCCACCCAGGCGGCTTGGTGCCGGCTGTGTTGGTGAAGGTATCGCGCCCAGTAGAGATAGCGGCGGACCGTATTCGGCTCGGCGCGAGCCGCCTGGCGGCTGTATGCCTCGGCATCGCGGCTGCGTCCGAGTGCCGCCGCGACCCGCGCTGCGTCCGTCCAGGCGGCGCGGAACCCGGGATGGATGCGGGTTGCTTCGAGATAGTGCTCGAGCGCCTCGGCGGGGCGGCCCTGGCGCTCAAGGAGTAACCCCCATTGTCGCTGGCTCATCTCGTGCCCCGGGTCGAGCTCGAGAGCCGCCCGCAGCTCGCCAATGGCAGCGTCCACGTCGCCGCGACGCGCTAGGCCGACGGCCAGGAAGTAATGGCTCGTCTGCGGCTTCTGATCACGCACGACCTCCTCGGAAAAGAACTGGATCATGTCATCCGGCGACCCGTGCCGCTCCATCGTCTCGCCCAAGGCATAACGGAGACCCTCGTCATAGGGGCCCTTCCGCACCGCTTCCTGCAGCACGCGTATCGCCTCATCGGAGCGCCCTTGGTTGGCGAGCGATCGGGCCCGCGCGATCGCCGCTTGGGCCGGCGACGACGCGGCTGCCACGGCGCTCGGCGCACCGAGAAACGGTTCGGCGCGCGCGCGCAGGGCCCGGTCGTCACGCCAGCGCGGGTCGCGCAGCATCTCTTCGTAGAGGCGGCGCAGCGCCGCGCGTGCCGAGGGGCTGTCTGGACGGATCTCGACCACGCGCCGCATCGCTGCCTCCGCGCGCGCCATCTCGCCGCGCGCGCGATAGAGGCGTCCAAGTGCGCGCAGCGAGGCCGGAACCGCCTCGGCGTCGATGGCCACGGCGCGCTCGTAAGCACGGATGGCGTCGTCCGCCTGGCCCGCCTTCACCAGGGTCGAGCCGAGGTTGTTCCAGGCGATTGCCAGCGAGCTGCGACGATGGCGGACCATCCAGTCGGTGCGGTAATGGGCGATGAACACGACGGGAGCGAGCAACGCCGCGGCCGCGAGCAACGACCGTATCCGTCGGCCCCTGATCGCAGCGGCCAGCCACAGGATCGCTCCGGCCGCGAGCACGCAGAGCAACGGCACGATCTGCACCCGCAGGCGGGCCATGATGAAGAACGGGAGCAGGCTGAGGAGGTAGATCACGGCGGTCGCCGCCACGATGCGCACGCCGCGCCGCCGCCACCCGATGACCGCTCCGAGGATGGCGAGCGGGAGGAGCTGCCCGAACCAGACGACCGGCGCGCGCAGCACCGGCGACCACTCCGCAACCATGGTGACGTCCTCATTGTCCGGCTCCTCACTGTTGTGCAGCGCGAGGTAGAGCTTGTGCAACGTGCGCATCAGGGCCAGCCCCGGGTCTGCCCGCACGGCGTCCCACGCCTGCCCGCGCCAATACGCGGAAAGTTCCCGGTCGGTGAACGTTCGACCCGTGCGGCGCTGGGCTTCAGCGCGAAAGTCGGGCAGCTCGGCGCCGGTATCGGGGTGGAGAAAGGTCGGCGCTGTGTAGTAGCCGTACCTGTTGCCAGCGTGGTTGCCGAGGAACAGGTTCACGCCGAGGTTCGTCGTGGTGGGTACGAAGTCACCCACTGCCAGCCAGTTGTGCAGCGCGCCCAGAGCGATGATCGGTACCAGGGCGGCAATGAACATCGCGGCGCGCCGCGTGCGCTGGCGCAGCGGTTCCCTTCGCGCGCCGGCGTTTTCGCGCTCCCACCCGAAAGCGAGGCAGAGTGCCGCGGCAGGCGCAAAGAGCAACGCGTTGCCCCGAGCGAGCACGGCCAGACCGGTGACGAGGCCGGCTGCCAGCAGCGCACCCGCGGTGCCGCGCAGGAACAGCTCCACGGCCGCGGTCACCAGGAGCACGGTGAGCGCCGTCTTCTCGGTCTGGCCCTCGAAGTGAAGCATGGGAACGAAAGCCATCGACAGCAGCGCCGCGGTCGCAGCGACCGCCGAGGACTGCCACACTCGGCGCGCTATGCGCGCCGCGAGATACCCGGTCAGCAGGCCGCAGGCGACCGCGATGAGGCGCGGCAGCAAGAGGTTGTGACCGCCGATCCCATAGGCAAGGCCGAGCACGTAGGCGTAGAGCGGATCCACCCAGAACGCCGTCCGGCCGATCCACGCGCCGGCGGCGATCTCCTGCGCCCAGGAGTCGTAGTAGCGCGCGTCGAGCACCAGAGAGGTGAAGAACGGCGAGCGCCGCAGCGCGACGAGATGGGCGATGCGCAGGGTGAGGCCGATGCCGAACGCTGCCGCCAGCACCCAGCGCGCGCTCATCGCCGCGGGCGGCTTCTTCCTACGCCTGCCCACGTGCGCCCCTTCACCAGAGCCGCAACGGGTAGTCAAGCAGTCAGCGCTGGACAGAAGCCGCGGGAGGGGGCAAGGGTTCGGATGGCCTCCCCACGGACGCCCGGGCCTCCCACCGCAGCCGCCGCACGGCGATGTCGGCGAGGAACAGCACCATGGCGAACGGCAGGAGCAAGTCGTCGAGGCGATAAGAAACCCGCTTGTTTCCCAGCCGGCGACCCTCCGCAATGGCGCGCGCGCTGGGGTTGAGCGTGCCGCCGGTCTGCTCTGTCAGTTGGATCAACAGGCTGAGGTTTGGTTCGCTTCGCCGCTGCTCTTCCTGCGGCTCTGTGTCCTCGGCCGGAACGGTGACCAGCTCCCTATGCTCACTGACGGTCTGCTGGTCGCCGCGTCGAATGATGGTCAGGGGATAACGGCCGGCAGGGACGTCGGGAAGCGGTGCGGTGAAACGGCGTGGCTCACGGGGCACCAAACTCACATCCCGCGTTGTACCGTCGCCAAGATGCAGGCGGGCCAGCAACACCAGGTGATCCGCCGCCGGATTGAACGTCCGCACCGTCAGCTCTGCCGCGCCATCTTGTCGGCGGACGTCGATCGCGTAGTCCGTCGCGGTCTGCTCCCGTGCGGTCCAGCGCAACAACTGCGACCAGAACTTGCCGAACTCCGGCCATCCCATCCATTGCTCGGCGTCGTCCGACGGGCTGGCAGTGTACGCAGCGACGCGGCCGAGGCCGTACTGCCACACCGCCAGAATGGGATCGCGCCGCTCCGGGCGCGAGACGTACAAGAGGACTTCCGCCCCGTCCTTCGGTTTCGCGTACGCATAGTCCGCGAGCGGCGGCACGTTCTGCTCGTCGATGCCCTGCAGGAGCTGATTGGGGCTGCCGGTCCGCGGATAGAACTGCTCCCGGCGGCGCGACGGCGACCCCAACGCCCGGGTGGCGTCGCGCAGCATCAAATCGGGCAGCATCTGCGCGTTGCGGACATAGTGGAACGCGCCGCCCGTGCGCTCGGACAGCTCCTGCAGAAGACGGAGGTTAACCGTGTTGTCGCCGACGCGGATGGTGGTCAGGCTGATTTTGGCTGCTGCGAGATCGCCGATGAGCGCCCGGTATTCGTCCAGCGCCGAGCGGTTGGTGTCGCCGTCGGTCAGCAACACGATGTGCCGGCGCTTGACCCGCGAGGCCGCCAATTGCTGGCGAGCGGAGACGAGCGCGTCGTAGAAATCGGTGCCGCCGCTCTCGATCAGTTGCGGAATGAGGGATTCCAGCACGCTCCGGTTTTGGTGCAGCGGCTTGAGCGGTGAGAGTTCGTGCGGCTGCGAGTCGAAGGCGATGACCCCGAGCAGATCCTCGTCCTTGAGCTGGCGAATCACTGCCAAGGCCGCCTCTTTCGCGTAGCGCAACTTCTCGCCGTCGCGCAAGGTGGGGATGGTACTGTTGTACCCCATGCTGTTTGAGCGATCGATGACGATGAAGAGGGCGAGTGGCTCGCGCATCCCCGGGCGCGGGCGGTGCGGTTCGAGCGTCACCGGCAGCAGCCGCTTCAAGGGCGTGTCGGCGAGCCGCTGGTCGCCGTACGTGAGGGCACCGCCAGCGAGTACGAAACCGCCGCCGAACTCGCGCACGTAGTGCTCGATGCTTGCCAGGCTGCCCGGCGGAAGACTCCCCGCCGTGACGTCTTCAAACACAACGCCGTTGTACGCGAGCAGCGCGTCGACAATGCGTGGAAGCTGCTCCGGCGCGCTCACGTCCACGTGCACGCCCCTGTGTTTGAGTGCGAGCGCGACTGGGGACTGCGCCCGCGCCGTGACCAGCAGCGTGCGGGTCTTGCCGCGCACGGTGATGCCGACCTCGCGCCAGCGGCTTCCCCGGCCGGGGTCGCCAGCCACTTCGAGGCTGGCGCGCAGACGGTGGCTTCCCGGTGCGATCAGGCGAATTGGAGCATCGAGTAGGTTGAGCCCCGGTTGCAGCTCGACGGCGGTGCTGTCCAGCACCTCTCCATCGAGATACACGGTCAACACGGCGGGCCGCACCTTGCCGCCGTTTCGCACGACTGCCCGCAGCGGCGCGACGCTCTCCTCGGCGACTATTGGCGCCGCGATGAGCTTCTGGAGGCGCACATCAGGTGCGTCGCCGTGCGGCGGGACGGCGACGTCGACCCGGATGCCGGCCTCGCGCAGGCGCAGGATGTCGCGCGCACTGTGGCCGCGTGTCTCGTTTCCGTCCGTCACCAACAGCAGCCGCCGGTGCCCGTCGCCCGCAAACAGCGCCATCGCGCTGTCGATCGCGCGACGGAGATCAGTGGCGCCGCCTGCCGCCGACTCCGGAAGGTTTTCCAGTGCGGCGGGCGGGCCGGGCGGTCGGACGATGTTCGTATCGCCAGCGAAGGTCAGGACAGCCAGTTCGTCGCCCGGAGCCAAGGCCGCGGCGACCTCGTTGACGTACCGTTTCGCCCACTCGCGCCCCGTCCGATCGATGCTCTCCGAAACGTCCACCGCTGCGACGAGGGTCAGTCGGTCGGCGGGGAGAAGAATCGCGAACCGCAAACCCGCGAGCGCCAGAGCGAGGGCGACGAATGCGCTACTGCGCAAGGCCGCGGCGCGACGCCCGGCGCGCGATCGCCAAAAGAAGAAGAACGGGGCCGCCAGTGCCGGGATCAAGACGACGGGGTGGACGATGGCCATCCCGACCGAGGTCGGGTGCGCGAGCACGTAGCTCAAGCCTGGGTTCTCCATCACGTTTGACGCGCGGCGGCGAACCACTCGATTAGGAACAACACCAGCGCGGCGGCGTACACCCACGGGCTGAAGGACGCCTCCGGCCCCGCCGACAACGCCGGCTGTGCTGCCACCGGAGCGGCCTTCGGCGCGGGCTTTGCGGGGCGCCCGATGTCCGATTCAGCAGGATCGAAGAAGTTGGCGAAAACCCGCTGCTCGTGGCCGTCCGCGCTCACACGGTACTCGCCCGCATACAGTGCTTCCAGTTCCACGCGCGCGCCGGCGGGCACGATTGTCGATTTGGCACGAGGATCGATGATCCGGCGCGGCCGCGGAGGCAAGTCATCGAGGATCTGAATCTCCCCGGTGTGCAGCACGCTGACGGAGGAGTCAGCCGGCCCGAGCCAGTCCAGAAGGTTGAGAAAAAGGAGCAGCCAGTCGACGTGATCGGCCGCGAGCAGGCGTTCGGCGGCGAGGTCGAAGGCAATGCAGGCGATCCGATAGCCGTCGCGCTCACCGGCGAAGGCCAGCGGGACGTCCTGCCCGCCGCTGCGCGAGCTGAGCAACGCATCGGCCCACGGCGGCCGGTCGAGCACCTGGGCGCGCAGGAGGGGAAGCGCCACCGGCGGGCGCAGCGCCCGCATCACGGCGTGCTCGTCGTTCCAGTCGATGACGGGGAGCTCCGCGACTTCGCCGCGAAGGGTCAGCCACTGACCGCTGGTGGCGGGGAAAATATAGAGGCGGGCGCGCTTCGGCTCACGCGGCGGGACGAAGCGATGGAAGATGACCACATCGGCGGAATCGGCGGCGGCAGGTGTGTAATCGGCGGGGCTCAAAAAGCGAAAGGCAAGGTTGCCAGTCGCCGCTGCTATCGCTTGGAGCTCGGTGGTGAGCGGCGATGGTTCCGAGACCACCAGGATGTTCATGGTGCGGGCGGGGCGGATCCAAGCGTAGGCATGGTTGTCGGCTGCCAGTGCGTCGTCCACTTCCAACCGGACGTGCAGGATGCCGGGGTGGGGAAAATCGCCGACCGGGAAGCCGCGGGCGCTGCGCGCGGGCACTGAGAAGCCGCGGCGGCTCAGGAGATCCCCGTCCAGTTGCACGGTCAGAAATCCGTGCGCTTCGCGGTGCGAGAAGTTGCGGACGACGACGTGGGCCCGCGCTTCACGATGATCTTGAAAGCGTCCCTGCAACACCTGCAGACCGGCAATGCCGAGATTGTCGTCGCTCTCGCCGACCTGAACGAAGCCCACCCGTTCTCGCCATGCCGGAGGGAGCTGGGGGGGGGCGGTGTCCGTGAACACCTCGATAGTCGCCGGCCGGTCCCGGCGCGCAGCGGCCCGTTGCGCGATCGCCAGGGCGAGATCCAGGTTGGTGCCGGTGTCGACGGGCTCCACCTTGTCGAGCGCTTGCATCGTCGCGGCGCGATCGCGAGAGAAGCTGGCGACCACGCGCGGATGGTTGGCAGCCGCGATCAGCATCACTTCATCCGAGGCCGCTAACGCGCTCAGGCGATCGCGCAGTGCCTGGCGCGCCTCCTCGAACCGAGTCAGTCGGCCTTCGCGCGCCTGCATGCTGGCGGACGTGTCGAGAATGAAGACGCGCCGGGCCGACGGACCCGGCCCGGCGCGCCCAGCCAGGTAGGGTTGCGCCAACCCGGCGATCAGCAAGGTGAGCAGCAGGAGCTGCAAAAGGAACACGAGATCCGGTCGGAAGCGCGAGGTGCGCACGGACGCCTCGGGCACCGCTTCCCAGAGCAGCAGCGACGGCACCTCGACGTGGCGGCGGTAGCGCTCCCACAGGTAGAGGGCGATCAGGACAGCATAGAGGGAGGCGAAGAGGAAAGCGTTCGGGTTGAGAAATCCCATGCCTATTGCAGCAAGCCGGTTCGCGGGAGATCCGACAACACGCAGGGCTCCACGCTGCGCGCGGTATCGGCGACGATGCAAGGGATCGCGCGGGCCTCGCACCACTGCTTCAGGCCCAGCAGGTGATTGTGCAGTGCTTGTCTGTAGCGCGCGCGGTGCGCGTCGGTCAGGTCAAGGAGGCGCTCGTCGCCGTTTTCAGCGTCGCGCAGGCGCACGCGGCGCGGCAGGCTGTTCGGGTCGCGCTCTTGAGGACCGAGGACGCGCACGGCGACGACGCTGTCGCCCCGGGCGCACAGGCGCTCCAGGGCGGATTGATAGGCCAGAGGCGGCACCAAGAAGTCGGAAAGGACCACAGTCAAGCCGGGCAGATGGCTCGACTGCAGGTAGCCGTCGACGCCGTCGTTCAGGGGGGTTCGGCCGTGCGCTTCGAGTTGCAAGAGGAACGTGTGCAATTGGTGTAGGCGCTGCGGATGGCGCACCTGCGGCGACAGACGAGCGCCGCCGCCCCGTTGGCCGATCGCAGCCACCTGCACGGGATCGCGGTGGTAAAGGGCGATGTAGGCAAGGCTCAGGGCGAGCGCGGCGGCAAAAGGCAGCTTCCCGTCGGCGGCTGGTACGCCCATCGATGCGCTGGTGTCGATCAAGACGTGCAGCGGCGCCTCGCGCTCGGCGCGGAACCGTTTGACGACCATTTGGTTCAGACGGCCGTACACGTTCCAATCCAAGTGGCGCAGGTCGTCCCCGGGCGCATATGGCTTGTGGCTCGTGAGTTCGAGACCGCTTGCCTGGGAACCATGCCGCATCGGCGTGGTGCCCGGCCGGCTCGCGGCTCGGGCGGGCGAGACCAAGCGAAGGCGCTGCAGCTTGCGGAGAAAAATCGGGTCGACTGCGGCGCGCAGCGCAGCGCGGAGGTCAGCGATGGAACCGCTTGGCGGCATGGAGCAGCCGTTCAATCAAATACCGCGGGTCGATTCCGTCGGCATGGGCCGCGAAGTTGAGCACCAGTCGATGGTTGAGTGCCGACACCGCAATCCGGTCGATGTCCTCGTAGGTGACGTTCACGCGGCCGGCCAGCAAGGCGCGCACCTTGGCGCCGAGCAGCAGCGCCTGCCCGCCTCGCGGACTCGAGCCGAACGCGACGTAGCGATTGATAAAGTCGTCCGCTGGCAGCACAGCGGTCTCGGCAGGAACGAACTTCGAACCGGCTGGAATCGTAGCGCGCACCAACGCGGCCGCGTATTCTTCGAGATGCGGCGCGACCAGCACCTCGCGGACGAGGGTCTTCAGCTCCTCGACCCGGCTTGCTGCGTTGGCCGCGTCGAAGACGGCGTTGACCTTCGGCGTTTCTGCCGCTGTGGTCGAGCCGATGATGCGCTGCATCGCTTTGGAATCGGGGTAGGGAAGGACAACCTTGAGGAGAAAGCGGTCCAACTGCGCTTCGGGGAGGGGGTACGTTCCCTCCATTTCGATTGGGTTCAGGGTCGCGAGGACGAAGAACGGCGGCGACAGCCGGTAGGTTTCGCCCGCCGCCGTCACCTGCAGCTCCGCCATCGCTTCGAGCAACGCGGATTGTGTCTTCGGGGTCGCTCGATTGATCTCATCGGCCAAGAGGACGTGGGCAAAGACCGGCCCGCGGTAGAAGCTCACCTCGCGCCGCCCGTCCCGTTCGATCACCATCCGTGTACCGGTGATGTCAGCGGGCATCAGGTCGACGGTGAACTGGATGCGGCTGAAGCTCAGGTTGAGCACCTGCGCCAGGGTGCGGACGATGAGCGTCTTTCCAGTCCCCGGCACGCCTTCGATCAGAACATGCCCGCCGGCGAAGAAGGCGATCAGGATTTCTTCAATGACGGATTGATGGCCGACGATCACCCGGCCGAGTTCGGTCCGAATGTGTTCAAACGTGTGCCGAAAATCGTCGACCAAGGCGCGCGGTGACTGAGAGGTCATGGCGCGGTGAGGAGCCGGCGATGGGCCGAAAAGCGATGATCGGCGTGCAATTCAGTCCGGCGCATCTCACTTCCGATTGAAGATGCGGCGCACGACCGCTTCGTGTTCCGGGGATATCTCCGCCCTGTGCAGCGGGGCGTCCGGCACGTCGCGCTCACCGAGCGACGGAGTCGCCGGCACGGCGTCTGCGATTTCGGCGCTGGGCGCCTCGTCAGATGAACGCCCGCGCTGTGGTTCGAAGCGAGTCGGAGCTGCTGCCGAGGATGCCGACAGTTTCAGCGGGAACGTCCGCCCCTGGCCAGGAGCCCGAGTGCTGGCAGGGCGCTCACCGAGCAGGCCTCCGGCTCGCCCGCTGCCCTCGCGGGCCGCCAGGGATCCTCCCGGTTGTGGGTTGTCGCTCGCCCCTTTCTCTGCTCGCTCACTTCTCCGGGGGTCCGTGTGTGGTGCGGCGGCCGTCTCCGTCTCTCGGGCCTGATCGTTCTCGGTACGGTGCGCCGTATCGTTGGCACCTCGCGGACCAGGTGCTGTGGCCCGAGTTGTGCCGCGGTCATTGGTCTTCTCATCGGGCGCAGGGTGGCGAGCAGTGCCGTCGTGGTTCCGAACGACTCCTTGTCCACCGTCCACCCTCCTGTTCCTCTCGGCATCGCCCGGCGCCGAATGAGCCTCAGCCGGATGTGACCCGCCAGAGCCGTCCCCCTGACTGGGGAGGTCTGGCTGAGCGGGCTTTCCACCAGCGCCAGCTGGTGCACGGGCGCGCGACCCGCGCAGGTCCTCGCCGCCTGTCGTAGCCACACCATTCGCGACGGTCGTGTTGGCCGGTTCCCCGGACATCACTCGGAGCCGCTGAAATGCAAGCATGTGCTCCCCGTCGGTTCGTGCCTCAGCGGCCTCGCCCGTCTGCACCGGCGCCGGTTGCAGCAGCGACGGTTGGCGCGTGGGTGCAGCAACGAATGCCAGCACCGCGAGGGAGGCGACGAACCCGTAGGCGGAGCGGGGCACGCGATGGGGTGCGAGGATGTGCGGCTCCCACCGGGCGCTTAGGGAGAACACCTGGGCCAAGAGGATGCTTCCGAGGGGCGAGCGTTGCGAACGTGCACGGTGGGTGAGCAACGCAGCCAGCCGGTCTTCCAGGCACGCCCGTCGATCGGCAACTCGTGCGGTGCCTTCCATGGTCATCCAGCGCCGGCGAAGTTTCGCGAAGGCCGCGGCCGCGCCGATGGCACAAATGGCAATCGTTACGCAGCCAACGAGCCGAAACTGTGCCGCGCTGGCGTGCCGCTCCAATACCCACAAGAGCGCGACAGCGAGGACAAGCAAGGTTCCCAGGCGATACGCGAGATCTTCGACGGCGAAAAAGTTCAGTCTGCGGCGGAGGACGCGGAGTCGCCGCTCGACCCCCGCAATGCCCAACGTTTCTGCCGGCATATCACCCGCCCCACCGGGACGATAAAGGAGGGGGGGAGGTGGGTCAACTGATGCGCGCCCGCGGTTGTCTGGGGTGCTCTCGCGAATTGGGAGCGTTGCCCGCGCAGGTGCTTCCGTCTGCCGGCTGCTCCGATTGACGGAACTTGAAGGGACCGAGAAAGATGGGGATACTGCTGGGGAATGCCATGAGCGGAGAGACTATTGCTGATGTCCTGGCCGACCGATACGCCAGCGCAGCAATGCGGACGATCTGGTCGCCCCGCGGTAAGGTGGTCCTCGAGCGCGAGTTTTGGATCGCTGTCATGCGGGGACAGCGCGAGCTGGGCGTGGACATCCCCGAGGAGGCGATTGCGGCGTACGAGCGGGTGAAGGACGAGGTTGACCTTGACAGCATCCGCGCGCGCGAGCGCGTAACACGTCACGACGTGAAGGCGCGCATCGACGAATTCTGTGCCCTGGCTGGCCATCAGCACGTTCACAAAGGGCTGACCAGCCGCGACCTGACGGAGAACGTCGAGCAAACACAGGTCTTGCGCTCACTGCGGCTCTTGCGAGTGCGCTATGCGGCGTGCCTACGGGAGTCGGCGGAGCGGGCGGACGAGTTTCGCGGCGTGGTGCTCACGGGCCGTACGCACAACGTCCCGGCGCAAGTGACGACCGTGGGCAGACGGCTGGCCATGTTCGGCGAAGAGATGATCGAGGCCTTCCGGCGCCTCGACGAACTCGTGGCCAGCTATCCACTCCGGGGGCTGAAGGGGCCGGTGGGGACCCAGCTCGATCTGCTGACCTTGTTTGACGGAGAGCCGAGCAGGGTTGCTGCGCTGGAACAAGCGATCGCACGACAGTTGGGATTTTCCCGCGTGCTCGACGCTGTGGGGCAGGTGTATCCGCGCAGCCTGGACTACGCAGTGGTGAGCGTGCTCTTCCAGCTCGGCTCCGGGCCGGCGAACTTTGCAAAGACGTTGCGGCTGATGGCTGGGCAGGAGCTCGCCTCGGAAGGGTTCAAGGCTGACCAGGTCGGCTCCTCCGCAATGCCGCACAAGGTCAACCCTCGAAGCTGCGAGCGGATCAATGGGCTGCAGGTGGTCTTGAACGGCTACCTGAACATGGTGATGGGATTGGCCGGCGACCAATGGAACGAAGGCGATGTGTCATGCTCAGTGGTCCGGCGGGTGGCGTTGCCGGGTGCGATGATGGCCGTTGACGGGATGCTGGAGACCTTCCTCACGGTCGTTGCCGAGATGGAGATTTTTCCCCGCGCGATCGCGCACGAGTGCGCGAGGTACCTGCCTTTCTTGGCGACGACCACGGTTCTCATGAGTGCCGTCAAGAAAGGTGCTGCTCGCGAAATCGCGCATGCGGCCATCCAACAGCACGCGCTGGCGGCAGCGCGGCAAAGGTATGAAGGGGGCTCGGACCGAAACGACCTGCTCCAGCGGCTTGCTGCGGACCAGCGCATCGGGTTGTCGCTCGCCGAGTTGGAAGCGCTCCTCGCTGGTGACGAGAGGTTTCTCGGCGCGGCATTGGCGCAAACCGACGCCTTTGTTGAGCGCGTGCGGGCGATTGTCAGCACCGTTCCGGAGGCAGCCAACTACCGCCCCGGTCCGATCCTGTAACGCCATCCATTCTCGATGGCTGATTCTCTTTGCAAATCAGAATGTTGCAGGTCTCCAGATCGAGGTTGCGCGGCTTGGTTGACGTGACGGCAGACGACTACAATCTAACGGGCTACCGAGGTTGTTCTTGGGGGGGGCGTTGCTGGGGTTGACATCAAAAGAGCGGTTCCCTATATGTCTCAAACTCGCCCCAGTGGCGCCGGTCTTTGAAATCTAGGGAGTAGGAAAAGCCTGCGGCCGAGTTTGGGTGACCGTGCCCAAAATTCGGCGTGCGTGCGAGGATCTTCCAGAGCAGCGGAATTACGTCGGAAGACGACGGCGTGAGGTTCGGAATCTCATGCCACGCGATTTTAACTGGAGAGTTTGATCCTGGCTCAGAACGAACGCTGGCGGCGTGCCTAACACATGCAAGT
>JBBITY010000031.1:11166-16698 GCA_037440565.1 Desulfurellales bacterium | reverse complement strand
CCATCAACCGCCGCAACGTCGAGTTGATTCGCCTCTTCCAAAACTGGACCGACCTGCTGGGTGACGCGCACGCCAATCTCTTCAAGGTCCACGAGGCCGACGGCCGCCCGGTGTCGATCTGGCGGACCGACGACTATTTCTACCACGCTCAGGGCTTTGCCCACGTGATGTACCACCTCACCTTGGCGTTGCGGCGCGAGTATCACGAGGATCTGGTCGGTCGCCCGACGGTGCTGGCGCTTTTTGACGAAGTCGCCGCGGCGCTCGGCCGCGCGGCAATTCTCAAGCCCCTGGTTGTGCTCGACGGCAGGCCGAGCGGCTTGCTCGCCAACCATCGCCGCAACCTCGACGTCTACATCATCGAGGCGCGGCAGAAGATGTACTCGATCCGCGAGGAGCTGGAAAAGTAGCTTCGCAGGCGTCGGGTGGGGATACCCGCCAACCCGACCTCGGCGGGAGTGGGCACCGACCGAGTCTTGCCGCCGTACTCGCTTCTGCTGCCGATTGTCGCTAAGGGTCTGCACAGGGGTGGGCGATCAAGGAGCAGGGATGGCGACACCGCAGGAGATCCTCGAAGGGCTGAAGTCAATCAGGTACCCGGGGTACACGCGAGACATCGTGTCGTTCGGTATCGTGCGCGACATCGAAATTACCTCGGCGGGGATCGTCGTCACGTTGGCGCCGGGCGGGGCCAGGCCCGAGGCGGTAGAAGAAATCGCCTCGGCCGTCCGGCAACGCGTCCAACAGCTCACCGGCGTGCAGCAGGTCGAGATCAACCTGCAGCAACCGGAGCGAGCACGCGCCCGCGCCGCACAGGGGCCCACCGGCATTCCGGGCGTGCGGCACGTGGTCGCGGTCGCCAGCGGCAAGGGCGGCGTCGGGAAGTCGACCGTCGCCGTCAATCTCGCCCTCGCGTTCCACGGCCTCGGTCACCGCGTCGGTTTGCTCGATGCGGACGTCTACGGTCCAAGTGTGCCGCTGATGCTCGGACTCTCGGAGCGGCCCGGGATGACCGAACAAAACCGTCTCATCCCACTCGAGCGCTTTGGCATCAAGGCCATCTCGTTGGGGTTGTTCATCCAGCAACGGACACCCGTGATCTGGCGGGGCCCCATGATTAACAAGCTCCTGACTCAGTTTCTTCGCGACGTCGAGTGGGGCAGTCTCGATTTCCTCGTTCTCGATCTGCCGCCCGGTACGGGCGACGCCCAGTTGACCATTGTCCAGCAGGTCCCCCTGTCGGGCGGCGTGATCGTCACTACGCCACAGGAGGTCGCGCTGCTCGACGTGCAGCGGGGCATCGCGATGTTCAATCAGGTGAACGCGCCCGTGCTCGGGGTGATCGAGAACATGAGCTACCACATCTGCGGCCGGTGCGGGCACCGCGCGGAAATCTTCGGTCACGGCGGCGGCGCGCTGATGGCCGAGAAGGCCGGTGTTCCGTTCCTGGGCGAAATCCCGCTTGTGCGCGCCGTCCGCGAAGCCAGCGATGTCGGCGAGCCAATTGCCGTGGCGGAGGCGGACAGCGCGGTCAGCCAAGCCTTCCGCACCATCGCCAGCCGTGTGGCCGAGGCCGTCGAGCAACAGGCGCGCATGGCGCTGCCGACGATTCACTGACGACGGAGGCCGTCTCGTTCGGTGCCCCGAGTTGACATCGCCTCGCGCATCACCGATCGTAAGGCCTCCATGAGCTACGAACGGGTCGAAATTCGGCGTGACTGCGCAGCGGTGCAGATCCCCCACGGCAACCCGGTCACCATTCCAGCCGGAACTCCGGCCTTTCTGACCCAGTCGCTCGGCGGCAGCTACACTTTGCAAGTCCCCGGCCTTGGGGGTCTCTTCCGCGTGGCGGGCAAAGACGCCGACGCCCTCGGGATCGAACCCGCCGCCAGCGTCGCCACCGCCTCGGCGAGCCAGACCGGACCGGTCACGGAAGCCATGGTGTGGGAGGTGCTGCGGGATGTGTACGATCCGGAGATTCCCGTCAATATCGTCGATCTCGGCCTGGTCTACGACATGCGCATCGAACCACTGGTGACCGGCGGCAGCCGGGTCCTCGTGCAGATGACGCTGACGGCGCCGGGTTGCGGGATGGGATACGCCATCTCGATGGACGCCAAGAACCGTATCGAGGGTTTGCCGGGTGTGGCGGAAGCGGACGTCCGAGTCGTGTGGGATCCGCCCTGGGATCCGCAGATGATCTCCCCCGAAGGCCGGGCCAAGCTCGGCATGGATTGACGCGCAGGTGCGGGCTCGGCCCAAAAAGGGGCGCGCCGAGCCATTGTAGACTTACTGCCTCTATGATAAGGCGGCTGCCCAGAAGTTCGAGGCGACGGGAAGAAAGTTTCTTATCCGAGCACTGGAGCGCGTATCAGCCCGGCCCGTAGCCGGAGAGGGAGGGGAACCGCCATGGTTCCGAAAATGTCTTCTGTCATCGTTCCAGAAGACGCGCTGGCACCGGAGCCAGCGCTGCCGATTCAGTTCCAAGACATCTGGCACCGCACCCGGAACATCGGTGCCGAGCGGGCCCTCGTTCTCGCGGTCGTGTGGCAAGCTGTCGCTGACTTACAGAAGTTCCGCTTCGCCCGGCGGCGCCGTCAGCAGCGGATGTACATGGAAGCCTACCGCTGGGTGGCATCTGACGACCGCGAGTGGGCTTTTTCGTTTGCCAATCTCTGCGATGCCCTGGACTTGTCTGTCGAGTCTCTGCGCGCCGAGCTGTTGAGCCCCGCGCCTCCCGCCGCCTGCACACGCGTATCGGGAGCGCCGGCCGAGGTCGAGGAAGCCGCCTAGCCCTCGCCGAGCCCCCATGCCAGTGAGCGACAGGCCCACCAGCTGACGGATGGGTGGCGTTCATACAGGGTTGGAGGATGGAGAGTGTACTGCGAATCGTGAGACGCGCTTCGAGTTTCGACAGATGAGCGCCGGAAACGGGCGCCTCTTTCTTCCGCCCGATCGAGTGGCGCATCACGAGGCGGCCGGTGAGTGGCCGCATCCGGGGATCAGCACGCTGCTGTCGCAGCGCGTCCAGTCGACACCGTCGCGTCTGTTCCTCGTCGATGGCGCACAGCGGATCCTGTTTGCGGACTTTGCCGGGCGCGTCGCTGCGCTCGCACGCGGTTTGGCGGGACTGGGGATCGGCCCGGGAGACGTGGTCTCCTGGCAGCTACCGAGCTGGTGGGAAGCGGCTGCCGTGGCCGTGGCGCTCGACCGGGTGGGAGCGATCAGCAATCCGATCATTCCCATTTACCGGGAGCGGGAGGTGGGGTTCATCGCCCGCCAGGCCCGCTCGCGCATGTTGATCGTCCCGGGAGTATTCCGCGGCTTCGATTACCGCGCACTGGCGCAAACCGTGCAGCGCCAGGCCCCGGCGCTCGAGCACATTGTGGTGGTCCGCGGCGAGCCGCTCCCGGGCACGACCGCCTTCGCCGACCTGCTCGCTGGATCTGGACCGGCACCTCCGCCATGGCACCGGGGCCCGCACGAGGTAGCGATGCTCTTTTACACGTCCGGCACGACCGCGGAACCCAAGGGCGTGCTGCACACCAACTCCACGATCGGCGCGTTCGCTCGGGCCAACGCGGCGATCACCGGCGCTGGCCCGGACGACGTGAGCCTCCTGCAATTTCCGCTCGCCCATATCGGTGGTCTGGCGGCGTTCGTGATTCTGCCGATCCTGATCGGTTCGCGCGCGGTCTATCTCGACGTTTGGGATTCCGAGCGTGCCTTGCGCCTGATCGAGAGTGAAGGGGTGACGAACGCCAGCGGGCCGCCCGCGATCCTCCGGGGCCTGCTCGCGTCGCCGTCCTTTGCTCGACACCGGGTGCGCACGGTGCGCCTTGCCGGGACTGGCGCGGCCGACGTTCCGCCGGAGCTGATCCGCGACGTACGGCGGCAATTCGGCGCGGCGAGTTTCCGTTCGTATGGCCTGACCGAGTGTCCGATGCTGACCTCCGGCACGCCCGCCGATTGCGAGGACATGTGTGCGGACACTGACGGACGCCCTGTTCCCGGTTGCCGCGCGCGCATCGTCAACGACGCGGGCGTTGCGCAGCCCCCGGGCTGCGAAGGCGAAATCGAAGCCTTCGGGCCACAGATGTGCGTCGGCTACCTCGATTCGCAACTGACGGCTGGCGCCTTTACCGCCGACGGTTTTCTCCGCACCGGCGATCTCGGCGTTCTCGATGCCGAGGGCCACGTGCGCGTCACCGGCCGCAAGAAGGACGTCATCATCCGAAAGGGGGAAAACTTGAGCGCGAAGGCGATCGAGGATGTGCTGCACGAACACCCGGCGATCGCCGACGCGGCCGTCATCGGCGTGCCGGATCCAGACAGCGGCGAACGGGTTTGTGCGTGCGTGGTCCTCCGCGTGGGGGCCGCGGCGCTGACGTTGGCCGAGCTGCGCGCCTTCATGGAAGAGAAGCGCGTCATGCGGCAGAAGATTCCCGAGCAGCTCGAGATTCTTCCCGCCTTGCCGCGCAACGTCACGGGGAAAGTGATGAAACACGAGCTGCGCGCGCGCTTTCGCCCACCGGACTGAGAGCTTGCGAGGAAATCCCTGGGGATGGAGCGATGCTCCCCCCTCAAGAGTGGTGCCTGCGCAACCCGGCTCCAGTCTCCCGGGCGGGAGCACTGCTCCCGCCCTTCCGCTGGTGTCCCCACCTATTCCCGCGGGGATTTTTTCACAAGCTCTGAGCCGCGCTCAGGGCCGGCCGGGCCACAGTCGGCGAGCGCGCGGCGGCGTGGGCTGCGGGCGGGGCGTGGCGGGGGTGAAGTCGTGTCGTTGAACGTCGGGCAGCGCCGCGGCCGAGAGGCCGCTCAGATCGTGCCCCGGAACCACGAGCAGGTTGGTATCGAGTTCCTTGAATCGCTTCAAGCGCCAGATGCGATCCCACCAGGCATCCGCGTCGCGCATGGCTACCGGCTCCGCGCCGTAGCGGAGACTTTCCGGTGCGGGCGCCAGGTCGCCGGCGAGCAACACGGGGCGGCTTGGCAGGCGGACGAGGACGGCCAGCGTGCCGGCCGTCGGGCCGCTCGCGTCGACCAGCATCACACTGCCGTCGCCAAACAGATCCAGTGCGGCCGGCATCGTGCCGAGGGGGCGCCCGGCCGTCGGGTCGACAAACTTCCAGCTCGGGACACCGTCGAACTCCCGCTCAACGTAACCCCCGCCGCCCGCACGCGCCGCCTCGTACTCGGCCTGGCTGACCACCACCCGCGCCTCGGGAAACGCCTCCACCTCGCCTGCGTTCAGAAAGCGCAGGTTCGAGACGATCACCCAGCGCGCTTTCTCGGGGGCCAGGCCGGCCGCGCGCATCTGGCTGGGGAGATCCTGCTTGGCATCGAGTTCGGCGGACATGGCCAGGCCCCACAGGCCGCCGAGATTCGTCCCGTCGTCGCCGCTCAGACGGTGGTTGAGGCCCGTGTTGATCACCACCACCCCCTCGCCGGGATGTTGCAGCGCATACGCGAGCACCGGCAGCTCCCGCTGCCGCGTCAGGCATCCCTGGACGCGTGCAGCGCCGGCATCGT
>JBBITY010000031.1:1681-11156 GCA_037440565.1 Desulfurellales bacterium | reverse complement strand
CACCGCGGAGAAAGAGTCCCTCGGTCACGCGGAGCGTGCCGACGTGGAAGGCGTGCAGCGCGAGCCCCGCGACCCCTCGGTACGGCCGCGGCCAGTTGTGTAGCGTCGGCGGGACGTACGGAACGCGGCGCTCGCGCTCGCAGCCAGGTGCGAGCGCGAGGAGGGCAGCGGTGACGAGCCCCAGTGGGACAACTGGCCCCCAGCCAGACGTAGGCAGAGACAGCCGCACTACCGATTGAGGAATACCGGGCAGTCCGTGTTGCGCAGCACGTACTCCGTGGTGCTGCCGAGCACCATCTCGATGATGCGGCTGTGGCCGTAGGCGCCGATGAAGAGCAGATCGTGATCCTGTTCGCGGATGAAGTTCGCGATGCGCTCGGGCGCGTTGCCGGTGCGCTGCAGCTCGAAGTGGCACGACAGGGCGTACGGTTTCAGGTATGCTTCCGCTTCGTGAAGCACGCGGTGCCCCTGCTCCTCGTCCCTGCTGACGGTCAGGACGGTGAGCGGCAATCTCAACGTGGCGCAGAAGTCCGCCGCGACCTGCATGGCGGCGGCGGCCCGGGCGCTGCCGTCGTAGGCGAGCAGGGGCTTCGTGCATTCGCGGAACGTCATGGGCGAGATGAACACGGGCTTCGGGCACTTGCGGCTGACGCTCTCCGCAGTGCCGCCGAGCAAACCGGTCGAGAACCGCTCGTTCAATCCGCGGTGCCCGATGACGACGAGGTCCGCGGTCCGGGCGCGCTCGGTGATCTCATTGGCGACGATCCCCATGCCCAGCACCGTGTCGGCGCGCACGCCCTGCTGTGCGGCTTCTTCGGCAAACGCCGTCAGTAACCCGCGCCCCCGCTCGTGCAGCACGCCCCGCATCTTGGACGAAAAATCCAGATACGGCTCGAAGCCGAGCGATCCAGAGATGTCGTGGAAGAACGAGCCTTCGATGGAGACGATGTCGATGACGTGCAGCGCGACGACGTACGCGTCCAGGCGCGCAGCGAGCCAGAGCGCGTAGCGCACCGCCGTGCGGGCGTGTTCGGACCCGTCGATGCCCACCAGGATCGTCTTGATCATCGCCGTCGGCCGACAGCGCCGTTGTTATCACCTTTCCCCGGGCTCAGCCAGTGAGCGCGCGGCCGTGCACCGGCAATCGGCGTGCGCGCCCGCCCCGCGCCGGGAGAGCGGCGCACGGGCACAGCAGTCCACGGCTGAGACCTTGTGAAAAAACCCCTCCGGGTGGAGCGATGCTCTACCTCTCCGAAACGCTGCCGGTGCAGCGCGGCTCCAGTCTTGCGGGCCGGAGTCCTGCACCCGCCCCTCCGCTGGTGTTCGAGCCGGTCCGCGCCAGGATTTCTTCACAAGCCCTCAGCTTTACAAGCGCGGGGGGCTCCTTTAGAAGTTGGGGCGCAGTGGCGACGAAGGTGAGACGAGAAATCGCCCAGCAGCTCGCCTTGCTGGAGGAGCTGAAGGCAGCGGCGGAAAAGCTCGGCCTGCAGGTGCGGGAAGAGCGGTTGCTCCGGGAAGTCGGGTACCGTGTCCGCAGCGGCAGTTGTCGCGTCGGCGCGCAGCAGCTCATTTTCCTCGACCGCGATCTGCCGGTGAGCGGCCAAATCGAGGTCCTCGTCGAGGAGCTGTCGGCGCGGGGGCTGGAGGCCATCTATCTCTCACCGGCGGCGCGGACGTTGATTGAAGGCGCCGCAACGAGGGGAGCGCTGCTGAATGGCGGGACCGAAGCGCGCGGCAGATGACCGGTTCGCCCGCTTCAAGGAACACCTGCGCGGGCAGCGGCTGAAGTCCACCGCGCAGCGCGACACCATCGCCAAGGTCTTCCTCGAAACGCAGCGCCACATCAGCGTCGAGGAGCTGTACCAGGAGGTCAAGCAGCGCAACCCGCGCATCGGCTACGCCACCGTGTACCGCACCCTGAAGCTCCTCACCGAGTGCGGGATCGCCGCCGAGCGCCACTTCCGAGACGGTGAAGCGCGCTATGAAAGCGCCGCGAAGCGGCACCACGACCACCTGATCTGCGAAGCATGCGGGAAAATCGTGGAGTTCGAGGAACCGCGCATCGAGGTGCTGCAGGAAGGCGTCGCCAAACGACTCGGCTTCCGCTCCACGGGGCATAAGATGGAGCTGTACGGCATCTGCCGCGACTGCCAGAAGGTGCGGCAGGCGGCGGGGTGAGCTTCGCCCGCTGTCGCCACAGCCATCGCCCCCGCGGATCGTCGGCGAAACCGGCTCCGAGCCAGCCCCTTGACTTCAGCGGGTGGGTCAGATTAGTTGAAAATGAGTTTCAAAATCGGCTCAGAGGATGACGCGCGCGCGGAAATGGCGCCGGGTTGCGCCGGTCGCGGTTCTGTCCGTTTTGCTGCTCCGGTCGGTGGCCGTGGCAGCCGCGCGGCCGGAGGGGAGAGAAGCCGGGGAAGTCCGCCGCGTGCTCACCCTCCTCAACGCCGTTGCCGAGGAATATCGAGAGGCCGTTGCGGACGGCGCCGTCGTCCTGCCGGCGGAATACGACGCGGCGCGGCTCTTCCTCGAGGAGTCGGAGCAGCGGCTGCACGTGGCGATGGAGTTGGACGCGGCGCCGTTTGCGCCAGCATTTGCGAGCGTCCGCGCCGCGCTGGCCGCGAAAGCCCCGATCAGCCAGTTCCGCGATGCCGTCGAACGGTTGCGCGCGGCGATCTCCTCCACCACCGGCATCAGCGAAGAGGTCTTCCCCGCCCAGCCGCCGTCTGCCTCCCGCGGGCGGGTCCTGTTTGTCGAGAATTGTGCATCCTGTCACGGGGAGCGCGCCGACGGAGAGGGCCCCGACGCCGCACGGCTCCACCCGCGGCCGGCCAACTTCACCAGTCTCCAATTCATGCGCGCGGAGACGCCGTACGATTTCTTCCACGTCATCAGCGCCGGCAAGGGGACCTCGGCCATGCCGGCATGGGGTGAAGTCCTCTCCGTGCAAAAGCGTTGGGACTTGGTGGCCTACCTGTGGACCGTGCCGCCTCGACCGGCTGGGCTCGCCGAGGCCCAGGGCACGTATATGACCCATTGCGCGGGCTGTCACGGCGCCGCTGGCGACGGGCAGGGACCAGACCATGCGGCGTTTCTGAGAGCTCGTGAAGAAATCCAGGCGGAAACAGGCTGGAACACCGGCGGAAGGGCGGGAGCAGCGTTCCCGCCCTCAAGACTGGGGCCGCGTTGGACCGGCACCGTTCTTGAGGCGTGGAGCACTGCTCCACCCCGAGGGATTTTTTCCCAGGCTCTGAAACCCGCGCCGCCGTTCGACACGCCGCAAGCGCTCGCCCGCATGACTGACGGCGAGCTGTTCAACGCGGTGGCGCACGGCGTTCCGGGAACGTCGATGCCGGCGTTCGAGCGGACACTCACCGACGAGGAAATGTGGGCGGTGGTTTCCTTCGTGCGCCTGCTGTCCCTCGGGGGCGACGACGGTTCCCGATCGACCACGGCGCCCGGCGATGGCAGCCCGCGCCGGTTTGCCGGCCTCTTGCGCCTGCTCGCCGAGGAATATCAAAAGGCGGTTCCCGCCAATGGCGAGAGGAATCCACTCGAGTACACCGAGAGCCAGATCCTGCTCGATCAGGTCCGGCGCCGGAGTGATGCCGTGCTGGCGGCCCTGGCGCCGGCACCGACGGTTGCTGCTGAGGTGCGCCGGCGACTGGGCGAGTTGGCGGTGGCCATCGAGGAAGGGCAATCCGCCGCGCACGTCGCGGCGCTGGTGGCTGCAACAGCGCAGGTGATTGAGCGCCGTCTCCCGGATGCGGTTGCGGCGGTGGGCGGGCCACCCACCGATGGCCTTGCCGAGGCCCGGCGGCTTCTGCAGGCCGCCCTCGTGGCGTACCGCGACGGCGATCGGCGCGCGCCCTATCTCGTGTCCGATGCGTATTTTCAGTTCGAGCCGCTGGAAAAGCCGCTCGCCCTTGTCGCGCGCGGCGTCGCGCAGCGCGTCGAAGGGCGCTTTGCAGAGCTGCGCGGCGTGCTCGCTGCGCCAGGCGGGGCGGACCGCGCGGCGCAATTGGTCGCGGCGATCGAGAGGGATCTCGCGGCGGCCCGGCACGCGCTGCAGCCGCACGCCAGTCCGTATGCGCTGGCACTCCAATCCGGCACCATCATTCTGCGCGAGGGATTCGAGGTGGTCCTCATCATCGGCGCTTTGCTCGCCTACGTCGTCAAGTCTGGCAATCGGCAGATGAAACGCCCCATTCTCTTTGGTACGGGCGCCGCGCTGAGTCTTCTCACCGCGGTCGTGTGCGTCCAGCTCCTGCACGCC
The DNA here is from genome assembly GCA_037440565.1 of Desulfurellales bacterium. Lineage (GTDB taxonomy): Bacteria > Desulfobacterota > Binatia > HRBIN30 > CADEER01 > JBBITY01. The sequence continues at coordinate 6,880 of JBBITY010000031.1, read as the reverse complement.
CCCGGCGTGCGCGTGGAGGCGCTCGAGGGCGCGACCATGTTGCTCGCGGCGGTGGTGCTGTTCTCGGTGAGCTACTGGCTGATTTCGAAAGCGGAGGCGGAAAAATGGCAGCGCTACATTCGGGGAAAGGTCCAAACGGCGCTCGCGCGCGGCAGCGCGCTCGCGCTGGCCGGCGCGGCCTTCCTCGCCGTCTACCGCGAAGGTTCCGCCCACGGCGCTGACGATCAGGTCCATCCAGGCGCTCATCGCGTCGGCGGGGACGGACCTCGGCGCGGTCATCGGCGGGTTCGCCGTGGGGGCGATCGCACTGGCGCTCCTGTCCGTCGCCTTCGTGCGCCTCGGGCTGCGCATCCCGCTCCGCCACTTCTTCCTTGGGACCAGCGGCCTGCTCTACTACCTGGCAATCGTTTTCGCCGGCAAAGGGGTGGCGGAATTGCAGGAAGGGGGTTGGATCGGTGTCACACCGGTGGCCGGGATACCGAGGCTCGACCTGGTCGGTCTCTACCCGACCGTCGAGACGCTGCTCGTCCAGAGCGTGTTACTCGGCAGCCTCGTCTATGCGCTGGTCGTGACCCTGCGCAGACGCAGGGCGGCACTGCCGGCGCCTGAGAAGCTGCCCGGCGACGTTGGCCCGATGGGAGCGAACGCGCGGTGACGATGGGAAACGCAAGACGCCTGCTCCTCGCCTGTCTCGTCGCCGTCGGACTTGCAGGACCGGCCCGTGCCGCCGTGTTCTACGCACGAGACGAAGCCCTGCGCCTCGCCTTCCCCGATGCCGAGCGTGTGGAAGCGCGCGATTTCTTTCTCACCGCCGCGCAGCGCGCCGAAATCGAGCGCCGCGCCGAGGCGCCACTCGACTCCGATCTGGTGACGGTGTACCTGGGATATCGCCACGGGGTCGCAGCCGGCTACGCGATCTTCGACACCCACGTGGTCCGCACCTTGCCCGAGGCGTTCCTCGTGGTGCTGACGCCGGAGGGCGCGGTCTCGGCGACCTACCTGTTGGCCTTCTATGAACCGCCCGAGTACGGTCCCACCGAGCGGTGGCTGCGGCAGTTTGACGGCAAGCGCGTCGGCGACGACCTCCGGATCGGTCGCGGCATCGCCGGCATCACCGGCTCGACGCTCACATCCCACGCGGTCGCCGGCGGCATCCGGCGGGCGCTCGCCATCTACGCCGTGCTCTTGGGAGGTCGCTGAGCCGTGCGTTTCGTCGTGACCGGCGAGTGGACCCGCAACCACCTGCTGAAGGTCATCGTGTGGTGCTTTCTCGCCTACACGCTCATCCTCTGGCTCACCAATGCCGGCTTGTACCTCTCCAAGATGGGGCTGACGCCGACTTCGGTGATCGAATACTACCGCGGCGACGAGGAGCGCTTCCTGCAGCCGCGGTCCCTCCAGGGGCTGCTCGAGGTGCTGCATTTCCACAGCTTCGCGATCGGCATGCTGCTGCTCACACTGACTCACCTGGTGTTGTTTGTGCCCATCTCGGGGCGCGCGAAGGCGTACGGCATCGGCGCGGCCTTTGTCTCGGGTCTGGGCGGTGAGCTGAGCGGTTGGGGCGTCCGCTTTCTGCACCCGGCGTTTGCCTATCTGAAGATCGGCTTCTTCCTTTCGCTCCAGGGCGTGATGCTCTGGTTGATGTTGCTGGTGGGGCGCGCCCTGCTCTTCGAGATGCCGAGCGCCTACGCGCAGAACAACTCCGAGCCGAGCAAGCCCGCGACGTGACCCCGCGGTACGCGTTCATCCGTCGCCTTTTGGTGCTCCTGCCGGCCGCCCTGGCCGTGCGCGCCGCGCCGGCACACAGCGCTTCCGCCCGGACCGGCCAGCCGGTGATGGGTACGATCCTGCAGGTCACGGTCGTGGCGGCCGATGAAGAAACCGCGCGACGGCTGGCCGCTGCGGCGATCGCCGAGCGCCAGGGAGCTCGCCGACGCGGCAATCGCCGAGGCGCGGCGCTGGGATGACGTGCTGACGACGTGGCGTCCGGAAGGGCAGCTCGCGCGGCTCAACGCGCACGCGGGCGCGGGGCCGGTGCCGATCAGCACCGAGCTCGCTCACGCCCTGCATCGCATGCGGGATCTGTCCCGCGCCACCGCCGGCGCGTTCGACCCCGCTGTCGGCCCGCTCGTCGACCTGTGGCGGGCACCCACCACTCCGTCGGTGCCCGCCTTGGCAAAGGTCGGCTCGCAGCGCATCGCCGATGTGCTCGGAATCACCGGCCGCGAGGCGGTGCTGGCGCCAGGCGCGGCCTTGGATGCCGGCGGCATCGGGAAAGGCATCGCCCTCGACGCCGCGGCCGCTCTGCTGCGCGCCGCCGGCGTCGAAGCGGCGTTCCTCGACTTCGGCGGTTCCAGTTACCTGGCGATCGGCGCGCCACCGGGCGAGCCGGATGGCTGGCAGGTGCTGATTGCCGGGCTTGCAACCGGGGCAGCCCATGGCGTGTTGCGCCTGCGCGACGCCGCGCTCTCCACCTCGCGCGCAACCGGCGCCGGGGCTGCGGCGGGACCGATCGTCGATCCGCGCACGGGCGTTCCGACAGATGCGCCCCGGCTCGCCACCGTCTTCGCGCCTGACGCGACGGCGGCCGACGCGTGGTCGACGGCGCTGATCGTCCTCGGCCGCGAGGGCCTGCAGCGCCTCGCGGCGGCGCGTCTCGAAGCCCTCTACGAGGATGCCACCGGCGTCGAGCGCACCCCCGGTTTCCCCGAGCTGCTTCCACTCCCCCGGCCTCCCGATTGACTTACTCCCGACCGCCCGGCTCCCGACTTCACACTTCTCGGAGCTTCTGAAAAAATCCCTTGGGGGTGGAGCACCGCTCCACCCCTCGAGAATAACGCCATGCCGCCCGGCGCGAACAGCCGCGCGCTGCGCACCGAGAAGCTCGGAGGACCGAGGGGCACCGCCGATACCGACTCGCTCACGCCGCGATCCCCCGGCGCCGATCAGGACCCCGCTCGGTCAACGACCTTGGCATCCCAACCGATGCGCTGGTGGATGACCCCGCCTTCGTCGATGCCCGAGTAGTACAGGGTCATCACCACGCCCTTGATGCCGATATGCATCCGTCGCAGCAGGGCGCCAACCGGCGCGGGTGCGGCGTGGTGGTGTCCCGCCGCCCGCACGATCGCGCGCAGAGCGAATCCGGGGAGAAAACGAAAGAGGCCGAACATCGCTCGCACGCCGGATCGGTCGCGCTCGGACATGTAGGCGAGCATCCGATCGACGTGCTCCGCGCAACGCGAGGCCGAGAAGGACGGAAACTCGCCGTCACCGGGGATCATCACGTCGCCGACCTTCCGCAAGCCGGCGAGCTGCGTGGGCGTGAGGTAGCGAGACGTCATGCGCCGGTGAGGTACTGGGAGGTCATACGCGCACGTCCCGCAGAATCTGCTCCGCCGCCTTCAGCGACAGCGCCATGATGGTGAACGACGGATTGATGCCGGGCGCGTTGGGGAAGATGCTCGAGTCGGCGGCGTAGATGTTGCGAAAGCCGTGCAGGTGGAACTCGGGGGAGACGACTGAACGCGCCGGGTCGCAGCCCATCCTGCAACCGCCCATCAGGTGAAGGCCGATGGCGAAGTGGCTTTCGATGATCTCCCGCGCGCCCGTGGCGAGAAAGATGTTGCGGATCGCCTCGCGGCCGCGATCGCGCCGCCGCTTGTCCTCCGCATTGAGGCGCTTCTCCACCACCGTATCGCCCCACCGCCCGAGGCGGATGCGGCCCGGGTTCGTATCGCGCACGGCCACCTCGATGCAGGCCAGATGGGTGATGCGCTTCATGCGCTCCAGATGGGCGCCGGCCACGCCCGGCACGAGCATCGCAATCGCCACCGGTGGGGCGAAGACGTTTTCGAGCTTGAAGCCGCCGCGCCGGAAGCTCGGGTCGTCGGACTTGTACGACTGCATCGGCCCGCGGTGCGCGTTGATGGGCTCGTCGTAGCGCGCCAGGATCATGTACTGCGGATGGGTGTAGAAGTGATGGCCGAGCGCCGGAAGCTGCGCGGCAAAGCCGGATGCGAGCAGCAGCTTGACGTTGCCGATTGCCCCGGCTGCGAGGACGAGGATGCGGCCGCGATACGTCGCCGTTGAGCCGTCTGCCGCCACGCCGACGACGCTCGCCGTATCGCCGTGATGCCCGACGCGCTGCACTTCGAACTCGGGGACGATCTCCAAGCCCGCCTCGCGGGCGGTCTTCAGTACCGTCACCGGCGTGCTCTGCTTGCTGTCGATCCGGCAGCCCATCAGGCACTCGATGCAGCAGTTGCCGTCCTCGTACCGGCAGTCGCGCTGGGCGCGGACGAGGGGGGCGCAGCGGTACCCGTTCAGCTCAAAGCCACGCCGGAAAATCTCCGCGTTGCCGTTGCGATACTGCTCCGGCACCGTCTGGATGGAGAGGTGTTCCGCCACCTTGTCGTACCACGGGTCCATCTCCCGCCGCGTGAAGAACTCCACGCCGGAGTCGTCCCGCCACGCATCAAAAGCGATGTCGTCGAAGCGATCGAGCAGGGCTTGGTTGACGACCGAGCCGCCGCCGACCGCTTTCGGACGCAGGAGCCCGATGCCGGCGTCCTTCGTCAACTCCATGCCGCCGCCCCAGTAAAGCTGGGCGTTGGCGTCGATCTCCTTGCGCGGATAAGTGTCGCGGGTGAAGAAGCGCCCGGCTTCGAGGAGGACGCACTTCACCCCGGCCTGGGCCAAGGCGTTGGCGATGAACGACCCCGACACCCCCGCGCCCACGATGACGGCGTCGTACGTCACTCGATTCGATGCCATGCGGTGATTCCTGCCAATCCCCTCCCTACCGCGGTTTGCGCGGCCCTTCCCAGCGCTCGTCGTGCACGATCTCGCCGAGCCGGCGGCGCTTGAGCGCCCGCGGACGCTCCGCCGGATAGCCGACCGGAATGATCGCGACCGGCTGCACGTGCGCGGGAAGGGCGAGCAGCTTGGACACCGCGACATCATCGAACGCGCCGACGAAGCAGGCGCCGAGCCCTTCTTCGACGACGGCGAGCAGAAGCAACAGTGACGCGAAGCTGACATCGATCAACCCGTAGCGATTGCCGCGCTCGCCGTAGCGCGCTCGCGAGCGCGACAAGTCGGCGCACGCGACGATGACGACCGGCGCATCGGCGAGCCAGGTCTGCTGCAGCGCCGCGCGACCGAGCGCAGCGCGGCGCGCGCGGCCATGGTCCCGAA
>JBBITY010000031.1:0-1671 GCA_037440565.1 Desulfurellales bacterium | reverse complement strand
CCGCGCACGACGATGAAGGCCCACGGCTCCGTGTGCCCCGCACTCGGCGCACGCGTGGCGACGTCGAGGAGCCGTCGCACCACTGCGTCGCTCACCGGGTCGGGTTTGAAGCGACGCACCATCCGCCGGCGGGCCAGTAACTGGTCCAGGGTTCCGGCTGTCGCGCCGACGGAGGGCGGCGCGGCGAGCACCGCCGCTGCCGCAGCGAGAACCTCGCGCCGGGTCCAGGCCGCGTTCATGACCGCATCGTGCGGGATGCAGGAGGCATCGTCAAATGGAGCCCATCCGCATCCGTCTCTCAGCCACCGTACCTCACTGCGCGGAACTGTGGTAGGGCAAGGCGCCATGGCAGAGACGGCCGTGCGCGCCGCTGGAAGGAAGAGACAGCGGATCACCCGGATCGCGCTCGCGGCGGAATGCGTGGTTGCGCTGGCCCCCGTGGTGGCGCAGGGGCCCGCGCTGTGGGCCAGCCGGTGGGTGCAGGACGACGCCTACGTGAGCTTCCGTTACGCCCGCAATTTCGTGGAAGGGCACGGCTTGGTCTACAACGTCGGCGCGCGCGTCGAGGGCTACACCAACTTTCTGTGGACGATGCTGTCCGCGATTCCCCTCGCCTCGGGCGTCGAGGACCCGCTGCCGTTCATGCACGCGCTGAGTGCAGCTCTCTGGATCATTTCGTACCTCGTCTTGCTGGTGCTCGGCATCCGGCTCTGGGCGGAGGGGATTTGGGCTGCGCCGCTGGCGGTGATCCCGCTCGCCGCCCACTGGTCGTTCAACATGTGGTTCTTCTCCGGCATGGAGACACCGCTCGTCTGTCTGCTGACGATCCTCGCCGTGTACTTCTTCTCCCTCGATCCCGACGAGCATCCGCGCGCGCTGTTCTGGGCAAGTCTGTCGGGAGTCGCGCTGGCGATGACGCGGCCTGACGGTGTGGTGACACTGGCGGCGTTGGCGGCGGCCGGCGCAGTGTTCTACGGGCGGCGAATCCTGCGCGGCGGGCAATGGCGAACTTATGCGCTCCTTCCCGCCCTGCCGGTGGTGGTGCTCTTCCTCCCCTACCACGTCTGGCGCATTTTGTACTACGGGTCGTTCTTCCCGAACACGTACTACACCAAGGTCGCGTACCTGCCGTTTTACACGCGGGGCTGGGACTATCTGACCAGATACTTGGCGACCTATCGTTTGGCCCCCTACCTGCCGTTGGTTGCCGGGGGTGTCATTGTCGTCCGGCGCGGCGTTGCGGTGCGCTTTCTCTGGTCGTCGCTGCTCGTGGCAGTCTTCGTGTCCTTTTACGTCGTGCGTTTGGGCGGCGACTTCATGGAGTGTCGCTTCCTCATGCCGATCACGGGCGTCGCCTACCCCGCGATTGTGGTGGGTGCCGCCTTGCTCGCGCAAGAGGTTGCGCAATTCATATCCCGTTGGATGCTCCCCGGCGCGCGTCCGCCAAGGTTCCCCCCTTCGGCGCAAGGGGGATTTATCGTTCGCGTCGCCGGCCTGGTCGGTGGCGTGGCCGCCGTGCTGTGCTTGACCCTCACGACGCAAGGCGCCGAGCCCAACGATATTCGCAACCTGACCGGCGGGCAAGAAACCATCGGCTTGCTGAGGCGGTATGGCGACCCCGGACGTTTCGACTGGAAGTCGGTGGGGAAGCTGTTTGACAAGGTGGTGCCG
>JBBITY010000030.1:16455-16755 GCA_037440565.1 Desulfurellales bacterium | reverse complement strand
CAGATCCGCCGCGATCGCTTCGGCCATGGCGCTGAGATTGACCGGCTCCACGCGCAGCTCGCCGCGCGTCACCCGGGAAAGGCTGAGGAGATCGTCGATGAGCTGGCTCATTCGCTCCGCGCTGGCACGCACGCGCTGGAGGTACTGCTGGCCCTGAGTGTCCAAGGCGCGGGGGTAATCTTCGAAAAGAATGGCGCTGAAGCCCTCGATCGCGCGCAGCGGCGCGCGCAGGTCATGGGAGACGGAGTAGGCGAAGGCGTCTAGTTCTCTGTTCGCCGCTTCGAGCTGCGCCGTGCGCTC
>JBBITY010000030.1:9513-16440 GCA_037440565.1 Desulfurellales bacterium | reverse complement strand
AGTTCGGCATTCAAGCGGCGGATGTCCTCTTCCGCCCGCTTGCGCTCGGTGACGTCGCGGATCGTGGCGATGGCCCCGATGACCTCGCCTTGCACGTTCCGCAAGGGACCTATCGTGCCCGACGCCCAACCGCTGCGCCCGGTTTTCGGAATCTCATACCGGACATCGCGAAAGTCCCGCGTCTCCCCCTGCAGCGCGCGTTCGAGCCCGGAAATGATCCCGGCCTCGCGCAGGAAGGGTAGAACTTCCTCGGGGTGCCGGCCGATGACGTCAGTGGCCGGGATGCCCGTGAACCGCTCCATGTACGAATTCCACACCTGATAGCGCAGATCGCGCCCATGCACGACGATGGCTTCCAGCGCGCTGGCGATGACCTGCTGGTTGAACTGGTAAGCCTCCGCCAGCGCCGCCTCGGCCTGCGCGCGCGCGGCGCGGGCGCGCAGCCCCGCAATGCCGTATACCAGGCCGTCGGCCAGGTCGGCCAGGATTGTGACTTCCGTGTCGTTGAAGGCGTCGGCGTGCGCCGTCCCGACGGTCAAGGCACCCAACGTCTCTCTGTCCGCCACCAGCGGCAACGCCATGCACGAGACGCAGCCAAGCTGCCGCGCTGTCCGGCACCACGAGGGGAGATCGGGCACCAACAGGTTCGAGCACATGGCCCGCTGACCGGTGCGAATGGCGCCGCCGACCGGATCAGCTCCCGCCTCGAGATCCGACCACGTCACCCCGGATACGTCCAGAACGACGGGGGCGCCGGCTCCCGCGCTGGCCGCAAGACGCACGCTCTTCTGCTCGTCGTGCTCGGCCAAGCCCACCCAGGCCAAGGGATACCCGCCCTGTTCGGCGATGATCCGGCAGACCTCCTGCAGCAGCTCGGTTTCCGAGCGCGCGCGGACGAGGGCCTGACTGCAGTCGCTCAACATCGCCCAGGCGCGGTTCGTCCGGCGCAGCTCCGCTTCTGCGTGCTTGCGGGCGGTGATGTCCTCAATCACGCTGATGAAGTACTTGGGCGCGCCGCCGCTTTCCCGGACCAGCGATACGGTCAGGTTGATCCACACGATAGAGCCGTCCTTGCGGAAGTAGCGTTTTTCCATCGTGTAGCGAGGAATCTCGCCGGCGAGCATCTGCCGAACGTATTCGAGGTCGCGGTCAAGGTCGTCGGGATGGGTGATATCCTGAAACGTGCGCTGCAGGAGATCGTCACACGAGTAGCCGACGATCTCCGACAGCCTGCGGTTCACGTGCAGCCAGCGCCCGTCAGGCGCCACGTGGGCGATGCCCACGGCAGCCTCGTCGAAGGTGGCGCGAAATCGTTCCTCGCTCTCCCGCAGCGCCGCCTCCGCCCGTTCTCGTTCGGCCTCGCTGCGCGACAGCCAGCGCCCGTTGCCCAGCACCACGACGGTGAGGATCACGACCAGGAATCCCGCCAGCAACGCGATCCCGAACTCGGTCCCGTACAGGCCGCGGCGCTGGCCCGCCAGCCACAGCCACCCGAGCACGATGGGGGCGCCGAGCGCCCTCGGCAGCAACCGCCGCACCATCGCCCCACCGCTGGTGTCGCTGGCCAAGATGGCCGTCAGGCCCTGGTCGGGATACGTGCAGAAGATCCCTATGCTGAGGACCAGAAACGCCAGCGCCGTGTGCGGCGCAATGGCGGTGAACAGGGCGGGTGCGTAAAGCGCCGGCACGCCGTACAAGTAGCCCATCGCCGCCAACAGGGACGCCGCCGCGGCGATAAGCGCGAGACCCTGCACGGTGCGTGGGGCGCGGCGCGCCGTCGCCAGTACCAGGGCGATGCCGAGGGCGGTGAAGTTCAGCGCCGTGATCACGGACATCCGGCCCGGCGCCGCTGTTCCCGCGGCGCCGGGCACGTCGCCAAACAGCGCCCGATCGATACCGAGGTCCAGACGCAGGAGATCTTCGGCCAGCGAGAGCAGACCGATGAGGCTCACCAGCGCGGCCGCCCCTTGCGCGAGCCGCTGGCGCTGCGGGCCGACGCGTTCCGCCGCCGACAGCCGCAGCGACACCCCCACGAGGACGAAGGCGAGCGCGGTGTTAGGCTTCACCGTCACCGCTCCGGGCAGCACGCTCTTCAACACCGGCACATCGAGCGCCCAGCCGAGCAGCACGGCGACGCCCACGGCGAGGACGACGCTGCCGCTGCCGCGCCCAAACTGTGTGATCCTCGATCTGTGGTTTTCGATCATCGGCGGTCGTCCATCAGCCGTGTCTGAGCCTCGACTCGAAAGCGAGGCCAACGGTGAGTTCCGGTCGGCTGCAGCCCATGTGCCATCGGCAACGCGCGGCCGTGCCCCGCGGGAAATGACACCGGTACCGGCGCGGAGTCTGAGATCGGGACTGGAGGTCTGGAATTGAGAGCGGGTACCTGTCAGCGGTTAGGTCACCCGTTAGCCGTCAGCCATGAACTGTCGCAATTTTCGATTTTTGATTTTCGATTCGGAGGGCGGTGGAGAAATCGAAAATCGCAGATCGAAAATCACTCGCCCCTATACTTCTTGATCTTCTGATAGAGCGAACTCTTGGGAATCCCCAGGCGCGCGGCGGCCCGCGCCACGTTGCCGTTCTCCTCCGCCAGCACGCGCTCGATGTGGCGCTGTTCGAGCTCGGCGAGCGTGAGCTGCGAATCCCTGAGTTCCACAGGAGCGGCGGGAACCTCGAAGCGCAGGTCCCTCACTTCGAGAACCCTGCGGCCGCTGAGCAGGACCGCCCGCTCCAGGACGTTGCGCAGCTCGCGAATATTGCCCGGCCACGCATAAGCGCGGAGGGCCGCCTCGGCCTCGGGCGACAGCCCGACATCGCCGGCGAAGCTTCCCAATAGCCGCCGAGCGAGCACAGGGATGTCTTCGGCGCGCTCGCGCAGCGGCGGCACCGAAAGGGGAACCGTGCTGATCCGGAAGTAGAGGTCGCTGCGGAATTTCCGCTCGTTGACGAGACGCCCGAGATCCTCGTGGGTGGCGCTGATGAGCTGGACATCGACCCGTCGGTCACCGACGCTGCCCAGTCTGCGGAACTGCTTCTCCTCCAACACCTTGAGCAGCTTGGGTTGCACCTGGAGATCCATGTCGCCGATCTCGTCCAGGAAGACGGTGCCGCGGTGCGCCATCTCCAGCAGGCCGACCTTGCTGCTCACCGCCCCGGTGAATGCACCCTTCTCGTGCCCGAACAGCTCCGTTTCCAGAAACTCGCGCGACAGCCCGGCGCAGTTGAGATCGACGAACGCCTCATGTGCCCGCGGGCCGTTGCGGTGCAGCCACTGCGCCAGGACGCCCTTGCCGCTGCCGGTCTCGCCCAGGATGAGGATCGGGCTCTCGGTCGCTGCGACGCGTCTGGCCTGCTCGGCCAGTTGGCGGATCGCCGCGCTCGTACCGACAAAGGGATCGACGATCGCGCGCGCCTGACGGGCCGCGTCGACATGCAGCTTTTGGCGGGCGCGCTGCTGCTCGACCAGACGCTCGATGATTACCAGCAGTGCGGGCAGCTCCACCGGCTTGGTGAGAAATTGCTCGGCGCCTTCCTTGATGGCGCGCACCGCGAGATCGATGGTGCCGTGCGCCGTCAGGACGATAATGGGAATCTCCGGATCAATCGCCTTCAGGCGCGGCAGGAGGTCGAGCGCGTTGCCGTCGGGCAGCTTGTAATCGCAAACGGCGACGTCCGGGCGCGCCGCGCGAACGCACTCCTCAGCGGCTTGGCAGGTCTCGGCCTCGTCGACCTCGTAGCCATGCGAGCTCAGAAAGTCGCGCATGCCGAAGCGAACAGCCGGCTCGTCATCGACGATGAGGAGCTTGATCTTGGCCATCGAGATGTTCGATTTCCGATTGAAGTTCATCTCGTCGCCGATTTTCGCGACGCGACGATGATCGCTCCCAGCTCATTCGCCTCCTGAAGCAACAGCTCCACGAGAGCCTTCTTCGACGAGCCTCCCCCGACGATCAGCTCCAACCAGTACCCCCTCTCGTCCGCCTCCTCTTCGACTACGGCGAGCTTCGCGAGAAAGTCACCCCGGGAACGCGCCCGGCAGGCCGCCCGGTGGTTCGCGCCGACCGAGGTGCCCCGAACGCACGAGCTGCCGTCCGGACCGCTTGCCCCTCCGGCTGCGTGGCAACGGGCCGACGAGTTTCGTGAGGCGCAGCCCCACTGCTTCATCTTCCCCTTGAGCTCGCTCTCGTCCATCACCTCGCAAAATTCCAAAATCACTTGGCCGGCAACCTCACCGTCACCACCGCTCCGCCCTCCGGGCGATTCGCCACCCACACCGTGCCGCCGTGCGCCTCGACGATGTGCCGGACAATCGCCAGTCCCAGCCCCGTGCCGCCCTTCCGCCGCGAGAAGAAGGGCTCGAAGACCCGTGGCAGATCTTCGGGCGAAAACCCCGGGCCGGAATCCTCGACCGTACACTGCACGCAGCTCGTGCCGTTCTCGCTCACCTGCTCCGCCTCCAGCGCGACGGCGGCGCCGCGCGGCGAGTGCTCGATGGCATTCTGCAGGAGGTTCTGGAAGACCTGCTGCAGACGCTTTCCGTCCATCGCGATCGGCGGCAGGCTCGCGCTGAGCCTGGTGGTGATCTGCACGCCAGCGTCGCGCGCCAGGGCCCCACAATGACCGACCGCGGCGGCGACGACCGGCGCGAGCGGCCCGGGCGCCAGCGCCGGCGGCTTGCCGTACGCGAGCAGATCCCGCATCAACTGGTTCAGCCGATCGACTTCGCCACGCAGAACCCTCAGGTACTGCCGGCAACCTTCCTGGGTGGCAAAACGCGCCTCAAAGGCGTCGAGCGTCGCGGCGATACCGAACAACGGGTTGCGGACTTCGTGCGCAATGCCGGCGACGAGCGCCCCTATCGCTGCCATCACCTCGCTGCGCCGCAAGGACTCCTGCAGGCGCTCGCGTTCCGCCTCCGCCCGCCTGGCTGCGGTGACGTCCTGGCTCGTCGTGAGGATGTATTTCCGACCACCGATATCCACCAAGTCCGAATTCACCAGCGCGACGCGCGCTTCACCGGACTTGGCGCGCAGGGACAATTCCACCTGACGCACGCAGCCACGCGCCTGAAACTCGGCGATCATGACCTCCCGCGCTGCAGTGGGATACAGGTCCAGTTCAAGCGAGGTCCTGCCGATCACTTCCTGCCTGAAGTAACCATACATCCTCTCAAACGCCTCGTTGACATCGACAATAACGCCTTCGGGCAATCGCGACAGCGCGGCGGCAAACGGGGCCTTTTCAAAGAGGATCGAGAACTTGCGCTCGCTCTCGCGCAACTTCTCCTCCGCGCGTTGGCGCTCGGCGTCGCCGGTGGGGACGGGCGCTTTCATGGCGGGTTTTTCCAAAACAATCTTAGACCCTTCGGGTGTTGGTTGGAAACGGACCCACCGTCAGCGGTCAGCCGCCAGCCATTAGCGGATGGGGCGGCAGCAGTGCTCCCGGCCCTACCCCATTTGCCCCGGCACCCGCCCCTCGGTGTGGAGCATTGCTCCGCCCCTCAAGAGCGGACGGCTGAGGTGGCGTCGGAGTGACTCATCGCGCCAGCGCGCCTTCCAGGACGCCGGGTTACCCCATGCGAGTCCCACGTCGCCCGTCTCGATCGATTCGTTCACAGGCTCGCCGGCAGGCCTCGCGTTGGGTTCCCTCAACTGCGCCCTTCATCTTGCTTATGGGAGAACCCAGCCAGCCACAGAGCGGTCATCAGATCATGAGAGCGTTTCAGAGACGCCAGGCGCTTTTGACGGCCCTCGCTACCTTCTGTTACCTAGGATCGATCGTGAACATGGACCACTTGGCTTCTCAGGATGAGAGGGACGGCGGTTGGCCGCGGCTGGATCGGGGTTGGATCATCGCGAACCACAAGCTGGTCTCCTTCCACGCAGCGTTCCTGACCTCCCTGCTGAGCATCTCGCAGAGCGTAAGCTCGCGGGCGGATGTAGTGAGGCAGATGTTCTTCAGCACCGAGGTCGTGATCTCAGCCGCCATCTGGTACGCGGCCTGGCACGCCAACATCGCCCTCCACGAAATGGGTCACTATCTCGCGGCCGTGCGCACCAACAACCTCCGCCCCGAACTCCTCGGTCCGGCTCGAGCCAGGGTGTCGCAGGGAGTGCTGGCCAGATGGATCTTCTATCTCGAGCTCTTCCTCAAGATTCCCTGGGGCGCCATTAAGGGAGTCACCAAGGACGCCGGGGGATACCATCCGACCGTCAAAGCACAGAACCTCGCCGTCTCGGCCGCCGGCCCAAACGCCAGCAAGTGGGTGGCGTGGGCCACTTTCCCCGCCGGTGTCGCCTTCATGAGCCTGGGCCGGCTGGCCGACGTCGACGCCGTGGTCGTCGCGGGCCGGCTGCTGTTCACCGTCGGCGTGGTGGCACTCTTTGACTTCCTGCTCGCAGATCGGGGCAAATACCAGGCGTTTCGGCAGCGGCAAGCGGAGGCGGCCCGCAAGGCCCAGGCCGTACGCGAGGTCCGCGGCGCCAGCGGAGCCGGCGCGCCGATGCTGCGCGACTCCGCCCAGTCGGCCCGCATCAAGCGCAAGCTCAGGATCCACCGCCTGCAGGAGGTGACCCTGCCCGACGGCAGGCTCGTATTCGCCCCGTGGGAGTTTCGGAACTCCATCATGGGCGGGAGACACACCGAGGAAATGGGCGGCAACCTCAGTTTTCAGGAGCTGATGTTCATCCCGCTCACGGCCAGGGATTACATCGAGGCCCAGCTCGTGACCAACACGCTCCAGAGCCGGGTCATTCAGATCCTGCAGGACTCAGAGGGGCTCAACTTCGTGGGCATCGGTCTCGAGGGAGGCGTGGTCGGTTCCTACGCCCGCCGTGCCGAGGACCTCATCCCCGAGGAGCACGCCCTCAAGGTGGCGGTGCAGGCCATCGAGGAGTGTGGCTACGTTCCCGACCGCGATGTGTG
>JBBITY010000030.1:6862-9500 GCA_037440565.1 Desulfurellales bacterium | reverse complement strand
CGCCGCCAGTGAGCTCAGCGTGGCCTACCGCGAGGCGACGGGAGAGAAGGATTCCATCGGACAGTACCTGTTCTGGCGTGCCGAGGACCCCCGGGTGATGACGACTGACGAGCTGCTGGATCTCTACAAGCGATGGGTCCGCGAGTACCCGATCGTGTCTCTGGAGGATCCCTTCGCCGAGGACGACCCCGAAGGGTGGAAGCGCCTGATGGCCGAGCTGGGTGATGAGATCCTGATCATCGGCGACGACCTGGTCACCACAAAGGACACGTCCATCATCCGCGCCGCCGAGGATGGTCTCGTCAACACGGTCCTCATCAAGGCGAACCAAATCGGCACCCTCAGCGAGACGCTGCTCGCCACCCGGGTCGCCAAGGAACACCAGCTCGCGCTCGTCGTTTCCCATCGCTCCAAGTCTCCCAACGAGGTCATGGAGGCCGATATCGGCTTTGCGGTCGGTGCGCTCGGGCTCAAGTGCGGGGGCGGAAGCAACACGGAGCGGCTGATCAAGTACGGCCGCATCGTGGAGCTGATCCGTATGGCCCAGAAGGGCGTGCGCCCGTCGCAGGGGCTGCCTGGCGACCTCGTCATCGCTGACATCAGCGCCCACGAGGAGCCCACGAACGCGGGAATCCCCACGGTGGGAGTGGTCGTACGACTCGACAACGGCACCAAGTTCACGGCGGCGACGCCGCTCGGGACTTCGGCGGGAACCGACGAGGCTGTCCATCTGGTCGACAGCATCGTTGAGGCTGGCCCCATGACTCGCAAGTATCCAGACCTTTTCCAGTACGACGAGGCGCAGAAAACCTATCAGTTCCGAAGCGAGCTCAGCGCGGAGTCGATATCGGCCAAGAACGACGACGAGTTGGCCGGACTTTGGATGAGGGCAAAGCGCTACGGCGGCAAGGGATGTCTCAATGCGGTGGCCAATGTCGAGGAGATCATTGCGCCGCGCTTTCTCGGAAAGCGCATCTCGGCTCTGCGCAGTCTGGTCCACATCGACCGTGAGTTGCTGGAGCTGGAGCTAGACCTGGCAATCAAGCGCGGCAAGATCGCACGCGATGCATCGGCCGAGGAGCGGGTCGCCGTCATGCAGCGGAAGGCAAACCTGGGGATGAACGCCATTCTCTCGGTTTCGCTCGCCATGGGTCGGCTGTTGGCGGCGCGCGACGGCAAGGAGCTACCGGACGTGCTGGCCGAGCTGGAGCCCAAGGTCGACCGCCGTTTGCTCTACGGCCTCGATGAGTAGGCACGGGTCAGAAGCGGGCCGGACGAACTGCCTGTTGCTGAGATCTAGCGGTCGTCCGGGCCAGGGGTCTTGAGACCAGCCTCCTGGCACAGGGCCTCCAGCTTGCCGCGCGACCACGGCACGCTGAAATCGAAGAAGGTCTTGTAGGGCTTTTCGAGCAGATCGAGAAGCTCAAAGACCTGCGGGTCGCACCACTTGGGAACCGATTTGCGAACCTCCCCGAGGTCGGCCCCGGACAGTTTCAAGGGGACGAGCACCTTCGCCAGCTCCGGGGTCAGGCGTATCTGGTTCAGCCCCTCGCTGAGAATCTGCTTGCGGGCGCGGTTGATTTGCCGCTCGCCGACGGTCTCGAGGACTTCCATGTACTTTTCGAAGAGGACCCATTCGTTCAGCACGAGAGCGGTGTCGCGCGCGTCGAGAGACCGCCAGAAGGCGACCGGCATCGGGGTGGAAACGAACCTCCCGAGCATGAAGGCGCCAGCCGCGTAACCGGACAGCCTTTCCCGCCGGCAACGCTCGAGGGCCTTCGCGAAGAACCGGATCTTCTGATCCTGGGCCAGCATGTCGAAGACCCTGTGCTGGTTGAGGTGATCGCCGAGCTCGCTGCGGAGCACCTCGTCCACGTAAAACTGCTCGTGACTCTCAAACCACCCCCGCACGAACTCTCGCGCCTCCTGATCCTTGCCACGCAGCTCCAGGTTGACGAGGCGGATGAGCTCTCGCAGGCTCGTCACCTGCTCTTGGCCAAGCGCGCGGACGAGCTGGAAGTAGTAGCGATAGGCGTACGCGAGGTCCTCGAAGCCCTTTCGCTCCGCCTCCGAGAGATCCAGTTCCTGGCCCTCCAGATAACGGACGAAGCGAGCGGGCTGGAACCACGCCTTGCCCTTGAAAAGCGCCTGCCGGCGCGAGGACATGGTCACGAAATCTCCCTCCAAGATCTCGACCCCCTCGGCGTTGACAAGGCGTCGGTTCGACAGCGTGACGCCCTCCCGCTCCAGGCTCAAGAGTGCCGGAGTGCCGTAACTATGGCAGATGGTGACCACGTGGATGGCGGCGGAGGTCAGGCTCAAGATGGCGTCCACCTCCCGCATCACCACGGCGTCCGCGGGCGTAAACGCTTGCTTGCAAAGGCACACGCTCTCGCCGCGGCGCTTGGCCCTCAGCGCCTCGTCGGCGGTGAAGTAAATCCGGGCGCAGACAGCGGAGCGCGGCAGCACAGAGATCCCATGGCTGAAGCGCTGGAGATCCGTGAAGGAGCGCGCATCGATGGTGTCGGACTCGAGCTGCTTGACGTGGTACGGCTGGATCAGCTCGATGACGCGCCTGCGGGAAATAACGCCAGCCTTGTTGAGATCCACTGCGGAAATAAAGGCGGCGCGGCCGGCC
>JBBITY010000030.1:5353-6850 GCA_037440565.1 Desulfurellales bacterium | reverse complement strand
TGGTTGAGCTGGAGGAGCGCAAAGAGCTCGGTCGAGGCGCCCGCCTCGGCTGCAAATTCGATGGTGACCGGAAACTGGAACTCTTGCTCCAGTTCCCTCAGGAGCGGCGCGAAGCTGGAGACTGACGGAAAGGTCTCACGGACCTCCGCGGGATCGTCGAAGTCGGTTCGCGTCGTCTCGACCGTCCCGGTCATGATGTCTTCCCCGAAGGTCCCCATTGCGGTCTCGAGCTCGAACCCCGATCCTGTCCTCGGGTTGCGGCTGTAAAGCACGCCCACGTAGGAGCTCTCTTCCCTGACCGAGCAGACCATGATCTGCATGATGAGTGCGGGGTGGTGGATCGCGCCGCGCGAGAGGGTGGCGTGAAGGTCGGCGTTGATCTCGAAGTCGCGGTAGGCCTCCAGCGCCAGAATCGTGGCCTGATGCAGCCCGTCGTTCAGCAACCGGGCATCGCGCTTCCGTATCCTGTCCGACGCCTCCTCGACGCGCCGGACGAGGATCTCTTCGATCTCGTCCCTCACTGGCTTCTCGTCCATCGCGTCTCGGCTCTCCTCGCCAAGGGCGGCGAGCAAATTCTTCAGGTTGTTGAGGTACATCCGGCAGGCCGCCTGTCGGCCAAAAAGGCGCTCCAGGCCAGGCAGCGCGCTTTCCGTGATGCCCACGTTGAGGTAGGTCGGCATCAAGCCCGGGTGATACTCGGGCATCGCACAGCGCATGGCAAACACCAGCGGCTCCGAGGGCGCGCCGACCTTCCGCCCGACCAGCCTTTCGAGCCCTTCGACGGCGCGAGCGACGTGCTCCTCGAGGCGCTCTTTGCTCTCCCGGTAGGCCTCTGCCGTAAGAATGGCGAAATCCGGCACCGGATACCCCAACTGGCTGAGTCTGAGCAGCATGGATCCCTTGTGGCTCACCGTCTCCCGAGGGTATTCATTCCCACTGGTCGACAGGACCACATAGCGGTCATCCTGCTGGTCAAGGTATTCGAGCCGGTCCTGCAGCTTTCGAAGCCGGCTCCGGGACCTGGCTGCGAGCTCGTTCCGGCTGGCTTCATCTCCCTGCTGGGCCCGGAGGAGAAGGGAAAGGTGGCCCAGCGCGGTGGCCTGATCGGAATGGCGCAACGTGAGCAGGTCGACATCGCGAACTGGAAGCTCGACGCGCCGGGTGCTACCCGCGTGAGCAACCTCGCACTCGACCACGGCCGCCGAGCGACCGGGGAGCCTGGAGCGAGCCGGGTCGTGGTCGTCCCGTTCAGACAAGCTGGCCAGAACGCGCCGCAGGTTGGGATAAAAGCCTCGCGCGCGGAAGCTCAACACCTGGCAGGCATCGCCTTGTGCCATGGCGGTCTCTTGCCGGTGCGCAGTTTTCAGCCTGGCCACGATGCGCTGCGCTCCTGTAACACGGATAGGAAATCCAAGGCCCCACCGCAAGCGCTTGTCCTGCGTCCCTCGAGGCCTTTGGAGCCAACCGCGGCATGTGTAAGATGACCGGGTGCGCACC
>JBBITY010000030.1:0-5287 GCA_037440565.1 Desulfurellales bacterium | reverse complement strand
CCCGCGTGGGCCTCGTCGCCAATCCCACCAGTGTCGATCGCCGACTCGCGCACGCGGTCGACCTGATGCACGGGCATCCAGACATTGACCTGCGTCTGCTGTTCGGGCCCGAGCATGGTATCCGCGGTGAGGCCCAGGATATGGTCCAGATCGGCGACGCGCGAGAGCCGGCCACCGGCCTGCCGGAGGTCAGTCTGTACGGCACCACCTTCGCGTCGTTGTCACCGACCGCGGCGCACCTCGCGCAGATTGACGTGCTCGTCTTTGACGTCCAGGACGTTGGCGCGCGCTACTACACCTATGCGGCGACCATGGCGCTGTGCATGCGAGCCGCTGGAAAGGCCGGCGTCAAAGTCGTCGTCCTCGATCGCCCCAACCCCATCGGAGGCTGCCAGATCGAAGGGGGTGGTCTCGATCCTGGGCTGGAGAGCTTCTGCGGCTTGTATCCCATCCCCCAACGGCACGCGATGACGGTGGGGGAGCTGGCGCGATTGTACCGCGACGCCTTCGGCGTCGCGTGCGAGCTGGAGATCGTCGCCTGCGAGGGCTGGCGCCGTGACGCGTATTACGACGAGTGCGATCTCCCGTGGGTGATGCCGTCACCGAACATGCCGACCCTCGACACGGCCGTCGTCTATCCGGGCATGTGCTTGCTGGAGGGCACCAATCTTTCCGAGGGCCGCGGCACGACCCGACCCTTCGAGCTGTTCGGCGCGCCCTTCATCGATGCGAGGCGGCTCGCGAACGAGCTCGCCCGATACGATCTGCCCGGCGTGCGATTTCGCCCCTGCGCCATCGAGCCGACCTTCCACAAGTTCGCCGGGCAACGCTGCGGCGCTGTGCAGCTACACGTCACCGATCGCCGGGCGTTCAACGCCTACCGCACCGGCCTTGCCGTCCTCGTCGCGGTGAAAGCGCTCTGGCCCGACGCCTTCGCGTGGCGGACGGAGCCGTACGAGTTTCGCGCCGACGTCCCGGCGATCGACCTGCTCACGGGAAAGCCGGCAGTCCGGGAAGCGATCGACGCCGGCGCGGACATCCAGACGGTCGCGCGGCTCGCCTGTACCGGCACCGAGGTGTACGATGCCGCTCGCGGCGCCGCGCTGCTGTACGAGTGACGCCACACCCCGCTCATGCTGAGCCTTTCGACCGCGCTCAGGACAGCCCCGTCGAAGCACGAGCGGGCCTTTTCTCCGACCGGCTCCTAACGGGGCTCCAGTTTCGAGGGGGGGAGCACTGCTCCCGCCCTTCTGCCGGTGTTACGGCCGGTCCCCGC
The DNA here is from genome assembly GCA_037440565.1 of Desulfurellales bacterium. GTDB lineage: Bacteria > Desulfobacterota > Binatia > HRBIN30 > CADEER01 > JBBITY01. The sequence continues at coordinate 4,011 of JBBITY010000030.1, read as the reverse complement.
CTGGATTTCTTCACCAGCTCTCAGGCCCTCAAAAACTCTCCCACCGCGCCGGCAGCGAGAAAGCCCGGGCCGCCGAGGATCATGCCGCCGGGATACATCGAGGCGCCGCCGAGAAACAGCCCCCGGATCGGCGTCTCGCTGCGCGAGCACAGGTCGTTGGGCCGGAAGTAGCCCATCTGCAGGGGCGTGTACGCGCCGTGCTTGATGGAACCGCGCTTCATCGTCGTCAGCTTCGCCTCGATGTCCAGCGGGGTGTGATGCCGGCGGAGCACGACGTCGCCGACCTCGGCGTATTTCTGGAGGAGTTCGAGGCAACTGTCCGCAAAGCTCTTGCCTTGCTCCTGCCAGGGCACGTCGTACCGCACCACCGCCTCGGCGCGCAGCAGGTCATGGCCGGGCGGAGCCATCGTGGCGTCGAAGCGGGTTGGGATGGTGACGTGTGCCCATTCGCAGGCGTGCATCTCCCCGGCGTCGACGCGGCGCAGGTGATCGTGGAGCTGCGCCTCGCTCTCGAGGCCGCAAAACACAATCATCGCCTCGCCGACGCGCGGATCGGCGGCTCGGTACCTGATTCCGCCTTTGACGCCCACATGGTGGCCGAACAGGGTGCGCTCCTCCCACTGCCAGGCTTGCGCGGCTTCGCGCAGGTCTCCGGGGAGTGCCGCGGCACCGACGAGCTGCAGGAAGGTTTGCTCGGGGTTCAATGTGGAGATGATCGCGTGCGCATCAAAACGCTGGCTTCCGGCCACTTCCACGCCAACGACGGTTCCGTTCTCGACCACGATGCCCGTCGCTTCGCACCGATCGAGCACCGTGCCGCCGCTGCGGAGAAAGGAACGATAGATCGCCGACGAAAGCCGGTGCGATCCGCCCTTCACGAGGCCGGCGGCGAGCATCCGGCAGAGATACAGGGGAAAGAGGAAGCCCAGTGGGTCTTCGAGGTGCAGGCCCCACATGGCGGGAAACGAGAGGAGGGCCAACCGCACCTGCGGATCGCGGAAACCGTACCCGTCGAGCAACTGGACGAAACTCAGCTCCGAGATTTCCGCCAGGCGGGCACCGACCGGTGTCCGGCCGAAGTCGACTATCTGGTCGACGGGCGGCTCGGGGAGTTGGTAGGTCATGGGAATCAGGTATTGCTCCAGCATCGGCTGAAACTCGTCCCACATGCGCAGGAATGCGGCCGCGTCGGCGGCGCTGAACGCTTCGATCGAGCGGGCTGTCTGGCGCGGGTCGCGCGTGAACACCAGCGCGCGGCCATCCCGAAACGGGAACGCCGCGACGATCTCAGGATACAGGTAGCGGACACCGAGGTTCGCCAGATCGAGATCGCGATACGCGGGCATGACCTCGGCCATCATGTGGTAGATCGCGTGCAGGTTCAGGCGGAAGCCGTGATACTCCTCCGTGTTCAGCCCGCCACCCGTCTCGTGGCGGCGCTCGAGCAGCAGCACCTTGTGTCCCGCCTTGGCCAGGTAGGCGGCGCAGATCAAGCCGTTCGGCCCGCCGCCGATCACGATGGCATCGTATCGCTCGCCGTTCGACATCGTCGCCTTCGCTTGGCGCCCCTTCTCAGGGGTTTGCCGAACCCCTCGTCCCCACACCCAAGTTCATCGGGATTCTCGTCATGTTCTCCAGGAACCAGCGGTAGGGCTGCGCGCCCCACCACGGGGCTTCGCGGCAGCCCATATCCTCCGCGACCTCGCACGCCGCCAGATACCCGCTCGCCAGATGCGTCGCCCCGTACGGGTAAATCGAGTTGGACAAGTAGAGCCCGGGAACGAACGTGCGCGCCGCGCCCCGCCTGATCACGCCGGGCAACGGGCGATTGACGCCGTACTGCTCGGGAATTGCGCTGCCGCCGATCATGTTCCCACGGATGGCCGAGGGGTTGTTGCGCTCTGCGTCGAGCGGGGTGTTCGTGTGGCGTTCGAGGATGAGGTCCCTGAAGCCGGGGGCGTATTGCTCCAAACGGTCGGTGATCGCATCCGCGAGCGGCTCGGCGAGCTCCGGCCACGCGTCCCAGCCGCGCAGCGCCCGTCCGCGCCACATTCGGGGGCACGGCGGCACGCTCACCCAGGCTTGCAACGTGTGGCAGCCGGGCGGAGCCTGGCTCGGGTCGGCGCGCGTCGGCATGAACCAGCCGCCCAGGACCTCGTCGGGAATCTTCCCCGCCAGACAGTCCGTCATCGCGGTGCGGATCGCCGCCAGCGTCTCGCCGCCGAAATAGCCGACCCACGCGCGCTGGACGGCCGGGTCGTATCTCGCCGAGGCGAACTCGAGGTCGCCTCTGAGCGCATAACAGACAGCGACGAGCTGTGGGTCGTCGTAGTTGAAGCGCCTGATCTTCTCCACCCAGTCCCTCCCGATCACGTCCTCACCCAACAAGTGCACGAAGGTCGGGACCAGCGTGAGGTTCGAGATCACCGTCCGCGCGCTGATCTGCTCGTTCGGGAGCAGCGCGTCCGGCGAGAGGCGGACGCCGCAGGCGCGGCCGTCGCGCACCACAATCCGCTCGACCGGGCAGGTGGTCCAAATCTCGCCGCCGTGGCGCACGAAGCAGCGCGCGAGCGCGTGCGTGAGAGCGTGCGAGCCGCCGCGCGCGGTGTGCACGGCCGTGGGCGCCATGCCGGCGAGATCCATGCTCTGCACGCCCATGCCCCGGTGCACTGGCCACTGGCCGGTGTATTCGCCCCATGCTGCCGGCATGGTTCGCACCTCCTCGGTCTCGTACAGCACCTCCAACACCTCGAAGCCATCCATCCGCTGCAGGTCCGCGCCGCTCAGCGGAATGCCGACGGCGCTCAGCAGGCCGTCGTGGAAGGCCGCGCGCCGGCGCTGCACCTCGGCACTGGGCGCGCCGTAGAGGAGCTGGGAAGCGATCGCCAGCGCTTCGGGCGTGTGCTCCATCAGATATTGGCTGATCCGTGCGTGAACGGCGGCGTCGCGTTCGGAGGCGCGCGCCACACTTGCCTGCGTGACGGATGGGTCGAGGCCCGTCACGACGTTCTTGCCGCTGAGGAACGGCTTGGCAAAAAGCACGTCCGTGCCGCGCAGCTCGAGGCCGAACCGCTCGAGGTCCAAGTCGGCCATCGCCGGGCTCAGGGCAGGGACGAGCCACTGGGCGTGGGTATTGTGGAGGAAGCCCGGGAGGCCGAGTTCGACGGTGTCGCAGTGCGCCCCGCACTGGCCGCGCCCTTCGAAGACCCCCACCGACAGCCCGGCCTTCGCCAGGTAGGCCGCAGCCGTCAGGCCATTGATGCCGCCGCCGATGACGATCACATCGTAGCTTCGCATCATAACGTCTCTCGTGAGCCAGTCGGTGCCCTTCGAAAACCACGCCGAAACGGCCGCGGATCCACCACTCCTCCCTCAGAGCTTGTGAAAAATCCCTCGCGGCGGCGCAATGCTCCACCCCTCCGTCATGAAAGCGCGATCAATGCAGTCCATGCGCGCGGGTAACCCGGCGTCAGTCTTGAGGGCAAGAGCACTGCTCGCCTTCCGTCGGTGTGATGGACTGTGCGCTGCGGATTCCTTCACAAACTCTCCTCGACCGGGACCCGTCGGCGGCGTTGAAGCCGCCGAGACGGATATGTTACGCTTTGTAAACTCGTGAGAGACGAAATGTCAATGAGGAAGGCGGCCGGACTGAAGCCGCGCCGGCGCACGAGGAGCGCATTGGCACGCGGCCTGCGCCTGCGCCTGTCGCCAGACGAACGACGCCGCCAGTTGCTGCGGGCGGCGACAGAGCTGATGACCGCCCGTGGGGTCGACGCCGTGCAGTTCGCCGAGGTCGCGGCGGCCGCCGGGGTGACCCGGCAACTCGTGTACCGATTCTTCCCGAGCCGGCAGGCGCTCATCATGGGGGTTCTCGAAGATTTCGCGGCGGATCTCACGCGGCGGTTTGGCGACGGTGCCGCGCGCAGCATTCCCGGCAACCTCGGTGAGGTGACGCGGGTCTTTGTGGAAGCGGTGTGCGACACGATCGAGGCAAAGGGCGCCGGCCCCTGG
>JBBITY010000029.1:13409-16998 GCA_037440565.1 Desulfurellales bacterium | reverse complement strand
TCCAGGATTGCCTTGGCTGCCGGGGACATGAGCCCGTCGCGGTAGTCGGCGTGGTAGTCGCGCCGCGGCCCAAACAGCCGGTACACGGCCGGAAAAAGGTCCCACGATACGAACGTCGGCCGTCCGCGAATGAGCTTGGCGTAGAACACCTCTCCCGCCGCGGGCAGTTGATCCTTCAGGTCCCACGCCAGGCCAACCTCCGGATCGTAGTGCGTGTGCTGCGGCAGTTGGGGATCGCGGCGCCCGCAGATCGCCACCCAGAGGCATGGCAGGTTCAACCCGCGCGTTGCGTACAAGGATGCCAGACCCACCTCGTTCAAGAACCGCAATGCCATCCGCGGGCCGGAGACACGCAGCGACGGCAACCGACGAAGCGTCCGATCACGCCGGCGCTCCAGCTCTTCCAGACAGGGACGGGAGCAATGGCTCTGGTCACCCGGCAAGATCAATCACGACCCCTTCGGCAGGCCGAAGCGAGACGGCGGTGAAAACCGCCCCGGAACGACCCGAATCGGTTGCCAGCACGATGGCGCCCTGTCCCGCCCGCGGCAGCTCGACGCGCTGGGCTGCGTCGCTGAAGTTGAGGGCGATCAGGAGCCGCTGGTTCCGATGCTCGCGCAGGTAGACGAACGTGTCGGGAGCGCTCTCGACCGCGCGATACGTGCCGTGGAGCAACGCGGCGGAGCTTTTTCGATACCAGATCACCCGCCGGTAGAATGAGAGCAGCGATTGCGGATCACCGGACTGGCGCAGCACGTTGATCGCAGCGAAATTGTCGGCCAGCGGCAGCCATGGCTCCGCCTGCGTGAACCCCGCCCCGGGCTCGTCGCTCCACTGCATGGGCGCGCGCTCTGGATCGCGGCCAAACCCAGGAAAGCGCTTCCCGACTGGATCGCACACGCGCTCGGGCGGAATGACTGCGTCGCGCATGCCGATCTCCTCGCCGTAGTACAAGAACGGCGTGCCGCGCAGCGTGAGGAGCATCAGCGCCGCCAGGCGCGCGCGGGCGTCGCCGAACTTCTGGTCGTCAAAGCGGGTCCGGTGACGGGGCGCGTCGTGGCTGGACAGCACATAGGTCGGCTGCGCACCTGGCGGGAGCACGGCCTCGATCTCGTCCACGCGGCCGCGAAACGCGGCCGCGTCCCACGGGCACCAGAGGAAGCGGAAGTTGAACGCCAGGGGAAGTTCATCGGCGCCGTTCCCGTAGTACGCCGCGACCCGCGCGGGATCGAACAAGTAGACTTCGCCGACCATCATCCGCTCGCCGTATCGATCGAGCAGGCGCCGCCAGCTCCGGATGATGTCGTGCACCTCGGGCTGGTCTTCGTCGTACGCGTGCCGCTGGCCGCCGTAGTGGCGGACCGGATCGGCATCATCGGGCGCGGGAGGTGGGTTGTCGCGCAACGCCGCGTCCTTGACCATTTTGTGAATCACGTCGACGCGGAACCCGTCGACCCCGCGGTCAAGCCAGAAGCGGATGACGTCTTCCATAGCCCGCACGACCGCTGGGTTGCGATAGTTCAGGTCGGGCTGCTCGGCGAGAAAGGAGTGGAGGTAGTACTGGCCGGTTGTCTCATCGAAGGTCCAGGCCGGGCCACCGAAGACGCTCATCCAGTTGTTCGGCGGCCCCCCACCGGGCGCCGGGTCGTGCCAGATGTACCAGTCGCGCCTCGGCGAAGTTCGCGAGGCCCGGGAAGAACGGAACCACGGGTGTTCATGCGACGTGTGGTTCGGCACCAGGTCCAGAATGATCCGAATGCCGCGCTTGTGGGCCTCCGCAACCAAGCGGTCGAGGTCGGCGAGCGTGCCGAAGCGGGGATCGACGGCGCAGTAGTCACTGACGTCGTAGCCGAAGTCATACATCGGCGACGGATTGATCGGCGTGAGCCAGAGCGCATCGACGCCCAACGAGTTGGGCGTCCCGTCGTTCAAATAATCGAGGCGCCTGATGATGCCCTGTAGGTCGCCGATGCCGTCGCCGTTCGAGTCCTGAAAGCTGCGGACGTAGATCTCGTAAAAAACGGCGGTGCGCCACCAGGACATGAAAGCAGAGTCGAGTGTCAAGAATCGAGCGCTGAGAGTCACTCCCGGACGCGCTCAACGCACTCGGTGAAGATGCGATGCCAGTTCGCGACCGTGCCGAGCTGTTTGAGGTACGCGTCAAGCCCGATCAACGCACGAACGAGAAAGACGCGGTGTCCCGGGGTGTTGAACAGCCGGTTTTCTATACCGATCGTGGCGACCTGCATGCCCTTCTCGATCGAGTCGTACTTGCGCGGATCGAAGGGGCGATCCTTCAAGACGGGTTCGAAGATCACATCCAAGATGCGAAACATCGGCTCGGGGTCGTCGCCCTTGTTGATGAACCCAAGCTGGAGGAGGCACTGGGCCATGGCAGCGTTGTCACGGCGCAGGATGGCCGCCGCGAGGCCGTGGTATGCTTTGCGGATTTCTTCGGGAAAGATGCGGATGCTGCCGAAGTCGAGGATGGCTAGCTTGGGATGGTAGGTCACCAAGTAATTGCCGGGGTGCGGATCCGTGTGCAGGACGCCGAACTCGAACACCTGGCGCCAGACGACGCGGAAGTATTTGAGCGCGACCCAGTCCTTGAGCGACTGGTCGACGCCGGGCTTCAGAATGTCGGAGAGCGGGTACCCTTCCAGCCGGCTCATGGTGAGAACGCGCCGTGAGGACACGTCCGGGTAGACCTTCGGGATCAACACTTCCCGGTCGTCGCGGAACAGCTTCTGAAACAGGGCGATGTTCTTGGCCTCGTTGATGTAATCGAGTTCCTCGTGCAGTCGCTCTTCCAACTCGTTGTACTCGTCGCTGAGATCAATCTTCTGCCGCATCACGTCCCGGCCAATCAGCGTGAAGGTGTGGAGCAAGGCCTTGACGTTGCGGAGGTCCTGCTGAACGGTCTCGTCCACACCGGGGTACTGGACCTTCACCACCACCTCCTCGCCGGACTTCAGCACCGCGGAGTGGACCTGGCCCAGCGACGCGGCGGCAAATGCCTCGGGCTCGAACGACGCGAACAGGTCTTCTGGATAGGCGCCCAGCTCGCGCTTCACCTGCTTGCGGATCTCCGCGTAATTCATCGGCGGCACTTGGGACTGGACCACCGACAAGACCTTGAGCGCCTCCGCCGGCAGGATGTCGTCGCGCATCGACAGCATCTGCACCAATTTCATGAACGCGCCCTTCAGTTCGGTGGAGCGCTCGACGATGCGCATCGCGTTGCGGATGTGCGTGTCCAACAACGCCTGGCGGCGCTGGTCCGCCGAGCGGAAGGGGCTGCGCAGGGCCTGCCAGATGTAGCTGGACCCCACCGATGTGGCGAGCTCGCCGACCTTCAGCACGCGCCGGGTACGCCCCCGGGTAAGATGGTTGGCGCGGCTGCCGGAGGTCCTTTCCGTCGGGGGCATGGAATCTTGACTGCTGACTGCTCTCGGATGGTCCGCGCAGCGGACCCTACCCATCGCGCACCGTCGCTGCCCTCATGCGCGGTTGATCAAATCCGCCGCCACCGCCGCGCCGAAGCCGTTGTCGATGTTCACCACCGACACGCCGGCCGCGCAGGCGTTCA
>JBBITY010000029.1:0-13399 GCA_037440565.1 Desulfurellales bacterium | reverse complement strand
GAGCAGCGCCGCGAGCCCATGAAAGCTCGCTCCATAGCCGACGCTCGTCGGCACAGCGATCACCGGTTTATCGACCAACCCACCGACGACGCTCGGCAGAGCGCCTTCCATCCCCGCGACGACGATAATCACCGCCGCCTCCCGCAACTGATCGTTGTGGGCCAGCAACCGATGGAGCCCGGCGACACCGACATCGTACAAGCGCCGCACCGGATTGCCCAGCAGCTCGGCGGTCAGCGCCGCCTCTTCGGCAACCGGCAGGTCCGCGGTTCCCGCCGCCGCAACGAGAATGGTCCCGCGTTGGGCTGAGCAGGAGCGCGTTTGGCGCAGCATGGCCACGCGCGCATCGGCCGAGTACGTCAACTCCGGAATGGCGCCGAGCACGGCTGCCGCGACCTCTGGACTCAGCCGGGTGATGAGCACGTTCTGGCCGCTTTCCCGCAGGCGCCGAGCAATCGCAATGATCTGGTCGGCGGTCTTGCCCTGGCCAAAGATGACCTCGGAAAGGCCGTTGCGCAACGCGCGGTGGTGGTCGACCTTTGCGAAACCCAAGTCTTCGAACGGCAACTGCTTCACCCGCTCGAGCGCCTCGTCGGCGGACAGGGCGCCCGCGGCAACCCGCTCCAGGATCTCCCGCAAGCGGTCGGCGGTCATCTTCTCAACCGCCCCGCAAAGTGATCGAAGCCTGCCGCGCCGATCGGCAACCGGTTACCCTTTTCGTCCAGTACGCGAAGACCATCGCGTTTCCGCCCGAGCCATCCGATGCGGGTCAGTCGACAGCCGAGTTCGGGTTGCAGGCGCTCCATTCGCTTCACGTGCTCCGGCGGAACAGCACACAAGAGCTCGTAGTCCTCACCCCCGGCCAGTGCAAGGGCGTAACCCGCCCGTCGAACGCGGCGCGTGCACGGCAACGCAGCGGCGGCGATCTCCGCGCCTACGCCGCTCGCGGCGCACAGGTGCCCGAGGTCCTGCAGCAGGCCGTCGCTGAGATCGATCATCGCCGATGCGAGGCCGCTCCGTGCGAGAACGGCCCCCGCCCGCAAGCGTGGGATGGGCTCGCAGAAGCGCCGCACTGGGCCGCCCCGCGCCTGCGGGTTGCGCCGTAACATGCGGAGTCCCAACGCCGCTTCGCCGAGCGTGCCCGTCACGTAGAGCGCGTCGCCCGGTCGCGCACCGCTCCGGCACAACGGCCGCGGTGGTGCTTCGGCGACCAGCGCTACCGACACGAACAGCCGCGGCGCTCGGGTCAGGTTACCGCCGACCACGAGGGCGCCCGTTTCGGCAGCGGCGGCGGCGACGCCTTGATGGATGGCTGCCATCTCGCGACTCGGGAAGTCGGGCGGCGCACCGACGCTGATCAGGCAAAAGCGCGGGCGTCCGCCCATGGCGGCAACGTCGCTGGCGTTGACCAGGTACGCCTTCCGACCGATTTGACGCGGCGTCATCCAGGCGCGCCGGAAGTGCACGCCGTCGACAACCGCATCGGTCGTCAGCAGCAAACGGGACCCGGGACTCCGCACCACTGCACAGTCGTCGCCGGGCCCAACCACCATCCGGGAGTCGCGCGGCAGCTTCGGTAGGATCTGGCGGAGGAAACCGAACTCGCCGACCTCGGCCAAGCTACTTGGGAGACGTGCGCGCGCCATGGCGGCGACGAGCAAACCGTGCACTCCGAGCGTACCGAACGGCCGGCTGCAACATTTGTCAACAGACTCCAGATCCAGCCAGGAGGCCGCCGCATTTGCCCGGCGGCACGGCGGCCTGGGTCTCGCGACGGGCGGCGTCCGGCAGAACCTCCACAATCGCGCCCGAGCGAAGCTGGAGGACAAACAACTCGCGCTGGATGCCCTTCGGCCCAATTCCGATCGCGCCCGTGGCACCTTCAACCGTCCGCAGCGCCTCGAGGGTAGGGATCACCTCCGCACGCGACCGGGCTCCGGCCTCGATCGCCGCGCGGACCAGCATCGCCGCGTCGTACGCTTGTGCTTCCAAGATCTGGGGCACGGTCTGATACGCCTCCTCGTAGGCAGCCACGAAGGCGCGAGTTGCCGGGCGAGTGCTCGCAGCAAAGAAGCCGTCCACAAACACTGCCCCCTCCAAGTCGCGGCCCGCCTGCGCCAGGCGCTCGATGTCATTCCAGCCATTACTCCCCAAGAGGGTGAGATCGCGGTGCACGCGGCGCAGCTCTCGACCGAGAAACGACGCGGTGCTGGCGTAATCGGGGATGAAAATCGCTTGAAGACCGTCCTTTTCAATCCATCGCCGAACGCTCAGCGTTTCGACGCCGAAGTCGCGGGTTCCCGGGCTATAGGCCAGAGTGCCGACCACATGACCGCCGCGGCGCTCGAACTGGTCGCGAAAGGCCTCTGCCAGGCTCGTCCCGTACACGTCCCGGGGGTACAGCACCCCGACCCGGCTTATCCCCAGCGTGGTGGCTGCGTATTCAGCCAGGGCGGCGGCTTGACGCTCGTAGGTCATAGCGGCATTGAGGATCGAGCTTCCGTCCACGCGCTGGCGTTGCGCGAGGATGGCCAACGGCATGCCGGCCTGCTCCGCGCGGGGTGCGACGGCCTCAGCCACGCTGCTGCGCAGCGGACCGATCGCGGCTACGATGTCGGGATCACCGATCAGCTCCTCCAGTTCGGCCTGCGCGGCTGCTGGTTCGCCCCGCGTATCGCGAACGACCAGGCGATCTGCATCCGCCCCGAAGGCCAAGCGAATGCCGTTCAGCGAGCGTTGGCCGTACGTCGCGTAGGGGCCCGTGAGCGGAAGGAGGCAGCCGATGCGCGGCAGCGTCGCCGTGACAGGCAACGGCTCCCCGCGCACCACAGGGCCGGGGCTCGGGACAGCGCCTGGCGACCGCGCCGGCGATGCGGGTGCGCGCGGCGCGGCCCCCCCGTGCAGTCGGGCGTCGACAAGCGACTGGAATTCGGCATTCCCCAGGACCGCCTGTGCGTTCCGAAGCCCGACTTCGTTCAGGCGCGACAGAGCATCGGCGATGCGCCGGTGCAGTACCCGTCGTTGGTCACCGCTCGCCGCCGCCCACGCAAGCTCCCACCAGCGAAGCGCGCTGATCACCCTTCCCCGGGCCTCCTCCGCATCCCCTCGCAACTCGTACACCTGCATCCACTGCTGCTTGGGAAACCGCCGTTCCATTTCGTCGAGCACCCGGAGGCACTCCTCGTAGCGCTTGCGCCGGAATTCGGCCACCGCCCACTTGTACAATGCGCGCGGTACCAGCTCTTCTCCCTCCCCGCTCTGCAGAAAGACTCGATAGCCGCGCACGGCGCGGTCGTAGTCGCCCAACCGAAAGGCGTCTTCCGCCTGGCGGTAGGGCAACGGCAATTCCTCCGGCGACTTGACGCGGGCGCTGCAGCTTGCCAGGCCGACCGTCACTATCGCGAGCAGGCATCGCGCGCCGAGCGAACGGGGACGCCACCGCTGGCGCGGCGTGAAAGGCGCGCGGCGATCCGGCAAGGGACTTGCAGCGGAGCGAGCGAGAACGAAAATCATGCGGCCTCGGCTTCCAGGCACGGGACACCGGCGCCCTAGCCGAACATCTCTTTCACCTTGTCGAAGAACCCTTTGGATAGGGGGTGGACTTCCTCGCCGCTGATGCGCGCAAACTCCTCCAGGAGCTCACGCTGCCGAACGCTCAGCTTGCGCGGGGTCTCGACGATCACGCGGACCAGTGCGTCGCCCTGGCCATATCCCCGCACATCGGGGGCTCCCTTGCCCTTGAGCCTGAAGACATTACCCGACTGCGTGCCCGGCGGGATCGTCATCCGCACCTTGCCGTGTACCGTCGGAACATCGATATCCGCCCCCAGCGCGGCTTGTGTAAAGCTGATGGGCAACTCGCAGACGATGTCGTTCCCCTGGCGCGTGAAGAGCGGGTGTTCGCGCACGTGCACCACGATGTACAAGTCGCCGGGTGGCCCCCCGTTGCGCCCCGCCTCCCCTTCACCGCGCAGCTTCAGGCGCGATCCCGTTTCGACTCCGGGCGGAATGCGCACGCTGAGGCGTCGCTGCGTCTGTGCCACGCCACTACCGCCACAACTGCGGCAGGGATCCCGCACAATCGTTCCCTGGCCGTGGCACTGACCGCAGGTCTCAGCGATGCTGAACAAGCCCTGCTGATAGCGCACTTGACCGCTGCCTCGGCAGGTGCGGCAGGTCTCGCGTGGGACGCCGTCTTTCGTACCTAATCCCCGGCAGGCGGCGCACGTCATCAAGCGGGGCACCTCAATAGTTTTCTCGGCGCCGAAGACCGCCTCCTCGAAACCGACCTCCAAATCGTAGCGCAGGTCCTCACCGCGCCGCGCGCGCGTGCGGCTGCGCCGCCCTGTGCCAAAGAAGTCGCCGAAAATGTCGCTGAAGATATCTTCGAAGCCAGCGGCGGCAAAATCGAACCCGCCCGGCCCGGCGCCTTGCTCGAAAGCGGCATGGCCGAATCGGTCGTACTGTGCCCGCCGTTCCGGGTCGCTCAAAACTTGGTACGCCTCCGACGCTTCTTTGAAGCGGTTTTCGGCATCTTTGTCGCCCGGGTTGCGGTCGGGATGGTGCTTGAGCGCGAGCTTCCGATACGCCTTCTTGATCGCCTCAGTGCTAGCGTCGCGGCTGACGCCAAGCACCTCGTAGTAATCTCGTTTCGCTGCCACATGAACTCCGCGGCGAGAATACAAAAGCCCTCCCCGTCAGTCGAGGGGAGGGCTTTTGTCGACTTCGGCTCGCGCCCCGCGTTGCGGAACGGTCCGCGGCCGCCTATTCCTTGACCTCCTCGAAGTCCGCATCGACGACGTCTTCCTTCCGCCGCTCGTGCGCCGCAGCCTCGCCAGCACCGCCGCCATCGGCTCCGGCTCGTTCGCCGCCCCGGCGCGCCGCCTTCGCGTACATCGCTTCCGCCAGCTTGTGTTGGGCGGTCGTGAGCTCCTGCAGCGCTGCCCGCATGGCCTCAGTGTCACGGCCTTCGAGGGTCTTCTTCGCCTTCTCGAGTGCTTGCTCGATGTTGCCCTTCGTGGCCGCATCCACTTCGGCACCGTGCTCGGCTAGATTCTTTTCAGTCTGGTACACCAGCGAGTCGAGTTGGTTGCGCAGCTCGGCGGCCTCGCGGCGCTTGCGGTCTTCGCTCGCGTGCAGCTCGGCGTCCTTCACCATCTTTCTGATCTCCTCCTCCGTGAGGCCGCTGGACGCCGTAATACGGATGGACTGCTCTTTGTTGGTGCCGAGATCCTTCGCGCTCACGTGCACGATGCCGTTCGCGTCGATGTCGAATGAGACTTCGACCTGCGGCACGCCACGCGGAGCCGGCGGGATGCCGATCAGGTCGAACTGTCCGAGGAGCTTGTTGTCGGCGGCCATTTCCCGCTCGCCTTGGAAGACGCGAATCGTCACAGCCGTCTGATTGTCCGCAGCAGTGGAGAAGATCTGGCTTTTCTTGGTCGGGATCGTGGTGTTCTTCTCGATCAATTTGGTGAACACGCCACCCAGCGTCTCGATGCCCAACGAGAGCGGCGTAACGTCAAGCAACAGAACGTCCTTGACCTCACCTTTCAGGACACCGGCCTGAATGGCGGCGCCGATAGCCACGACCTCATCCGGATTGACCCCCTTATGTGGTTCTTTGCCGAAGAGCTTCTTCACCCGCGCCTGCACCGCCGGCATGCGGGTCATCCCGCCGACGAGGATGACTTCGTCGATGTCATTTGCCGTGAGACCGGCATCGCGCAGTGCTGTTTGACAGGGCCCATCGAGGCGGTCGAGCAGGTCCGCGCACAGCGCCTCGAGCTTGGCGCGCGTCAGTTTCATCGCAAGGTGTTTTGGGCCAGTCTGGTCGGCCGTAATGAAGGGGAGGTTGATGTCCGTCTCCATCGCCGTGGACAGCTCGCATTTTGCCTTCTCGGCGGCTTCCTTCAGTCGCTGCAGCGCCATGCGGTCCCTGCGCAGATCGATCCCCTGGTCCTTGCGGAACTCGTCGGCCAGATAGTCAATGATCCGCTGATCAAAGTCCTCCCCTCCCAGGAAGGTGTCTCCGTTGGTCGACTTTACCTCGAAAACACCGTCGCCGAGCTCGAGAACGGAGATGTCGAAGGTTCCACCCCCGAGATCGAAGACGGCCACTTTCTCGTCCTTCTTCTTGTCGAGTCCGTACGCGAGTGACGCTGCGGTCGGCTCATTGATGATGCGCAGCACGTTGAGACCTGCGATGCGCCCAGCATCCTTGGTCGCCTGCCGCTGGCTGTCATTGAAGTAAGCCGGAACAGTGATCACCGCCTCGGTGACCTTCTCGCCCAGGTAGTCTTCGGCCGTTTGCTTCATCTTCTGAAGCACGAAAGCCGAGATCTCAGCCGGGCTGTATTTCTTCGCGCGCGCCTCGACCCAGGCATCGCCGTTCTCCGCCTTGACGATCTTATACGGCAGGACCTTGATGGCCCTCTGGACCTCGGAATCCTCGTAGCGCCGCCCAATCAGGCGCTTGACGGCAAAGATCGTGTTTTCGGGGTTCGTGATCGCCTGCCGGCGCGCGATTTGCCCGACCAGGCGCTCGCCCGAGTCCGTGAAGGCGACCACCGACGGCGTCGTCCGACTTCCTTCCGCGTTGGCGATCACCACGGGGTCACCGCCCTCCATGATGGCCACACAGGAATTCGTGGTCCCCAGGTCGATACCAATCACTCTTGCCATGTACCAGGCTCTCCTTGGCGCCGCCGATAGGCCCGAGCTGAACCGGCAAGCGTCAATGCGCAGTTAATCATCGTCCCCCGGCTTTTCAACCGGTGGTTTCGCCGAAACGCTGACCTGCGCAGCCCGCAGGAGCCGTTCGTGCAGGGTGTATCCCGGCAGGAATTGCTTGACGACCCGGTTGGGCTCTTGCTCGGCGTCGTACACCCGCGCAATTGCCTCGTGACGGGCTGGATCGAACGGCTGGCCGCCGGCCTCGACGCGGCTGACGCCGTGGCGCTCGAACACGTCCAGTGCGGCCTTCAGGACCAGTCGAACTCCTTCCACCAAGGGCTGGCCGTTGCCACCGGATTCCGCGTGCTCCACGGCCCGCTCGAGGTTGTCAATCACCGGGATGAGATCGCGGATCAGCGCCTCGTTGGCGAAGCGGAGCACCTCGGCCTTTTCCCGCTGCAGTCGCTTCTTGCTATTCTCGGATTCGGCGCGCTCGCGCAAGAAGCGATCGTAGTTCTGGGCTGCCTCGGCAGTCTTCGCCTCGAGGGCCTGCCGGAGTTCCGCGATGATATCCTCGGGGAGACGGGCTTCCGGAGGTTCTTCCGCTGCCGGGGCAGTCTGGGCGGGCTCAGCGGCGGGTCGGTCGGACGGCTGCGCCGCGTCCGTAGGGATCGGGTCGCCGCGGGGCCCTCCCTTTTCGTTGGCGGCGGTCATTCGTCTCGCTCTCCTGGACCTCGGGAACTGTGAAAGGCCGGTTGAGAAAAAGCAGCGGAAAGCTAATGACGGGGGGTAGGCTTGTCAAGGTAACGCCCGTGGTGGTAGCGAGCCGCCGTGGCACCATCGTGCAGCAGCCTCGCGATCGTCCTTCGTTCCCGTCCATATGGGGAAAGCGACAGGATCGTAACGTTCCTCACGCAGGAGTGCGGGAAACTCACGGGAATCGCCAAGGGCGCCAAGCGCTCACGGCGCCGGTTTGCGAACTCGCTGGAGCCTTTGGCACGAGTGCGCATCCACTTCCGCCTGCGGCCGCCGGCGACGCTTGCCTTCCTCGAAAGTTGCGAGTTGCTGCGACCACCCGCTGCGCTGGCCGATCCGGCTAAGTTTGCATACGGGAGTTACCTGGCTGAGCTCACGGACCGGCTGATGGCCGAGGAGCAACCCGCGCCAGAGCTGTACACCCTGCTGGCGGAGGGGCTCGCGGCCGTGGAGGAAGGGCCAGTCACCAGCGCCTTTCTGCGCAGTTTCGAGCTCCAGGCGCTTGCCCGGGCGGGTCTCGCGCCTCCGATCGATCGCTGCAACCGTTGTCAGCGGTCGCTGGCTGGCGAGGAGCCGGCACTCCTCGACGTCGCGCACGGAACGTTCTGGTGTCGCGACTGCCGGGGCGCGGGTCAGGCAACTGTGAGGGTCCCAGCCGGAGTCTTGTCGCGGCTCGCCGCGCTGCGCGAGCTGCCGCTCCCCGAATGCCAGCAGCAATCGTTGGGCGCCCTGGCGACCGCTGCGGCACAGTTGACCGGGCGCCTTCTCGCGCTGCATCTCAGCGGCCCGTTGCGGGCGATCAGGTTGATCGAACAGCTCGCGGCGAGCGCGGGGTGAACGGCGGCGGGAGCGTTGGGCATGATTGCTGCCGCCCGGCGCGGCATGCTAGCTTAGTAGTTTTCGCGTGCCGATTAGGAGCGAGACAGCATCGAACATGACGACTGCAGTCACGATGGAAAAGGTCGTGAATCTAGCCAAGCGGCGGGGGTTCACCTACCAATCGAGCGAGATCTACGGTGGCTTGGCCAGTTGCTGGGATTACGGGCCCGTCGGGGTGGAGCTGAAGCGCAATGTGAAAGAGGCGTGGTGGCGCGAGATGATCCAGGCGCGCAACGACACCGTCGGCATCGACAGCGCCATCCTCATGCACCCCCGCGTGTGGGAAGCGTCTGGCCATGTCAAGGGCTTCACGGACCCGCTGGTGGACTGCCGGGAATGCAAGGCGCGTTTTCGCGCTGACCAACTCGATGCCGAGCAGTGCCCGCTCAAACCGAGCTGCCACCCCGGGGAGTTCGAAAAGTGCAGCTTGACTGAAGCGCGCCAGTTCAACCTGATGTTCAAGACCTTCATGGGCCCAGTGGAAGATACCGCCAGTACGGTGTTTATGCGGCCGGAAACAGCGCAGGGAATCTTCGTCAACTTTCAGAATGTCCAAACCGCAGCGCGGCTGAAGATCCCCTTTGGGATTGGGCAGATCGGCAAATCCTTCCGCAACGAGATCACACCCGGGAACTTCCTCTTCCGGACACGTGAATTCGAGCAGATGGAAATGGAGTTCTTCGTCAAGCCTGGGGAAGACGAGCGCTGGTTTGAGTACTGGAAGTCCGAGCGGCTGAACTGGTACACGAAATACGGCATCCGGGCGCGGAACCTGCGCCTCCGCACGCACACTGCCGATGAGCTGGCGCACTACGCCAAGGCGTGTGCGGATATCGAGTACCACTTCCCGTTCGGCTGGTCGGAACTGGAAGGGATTGCCAACCGCACCGATTTCGATTTGCGGCGGCACTCGGAATACAGTGGGAAAGATCTGCGTTACTACGATGAAGAGGCCCGCGAGCACTATTTCCCGTACGTTATCGAGCCGGCGGCGGGCGCCGACCGGGCGGCGCTGGCCTTTCTCGTCGACGCGTACGACGAAGACGTCGCCGACGGCGAGGCGCGCACGGTACTGCGCCTTCACCCAAAGCTGGCGCCCGTCAAGGTCGCTGTGTTCCCGTTGCTCCGCAAAGACGGACAACCAGATCGGGCCCGCATGGTATACGATCTGCTGCGCGCGCATTTCGCCGCCCAGTATGACCAGGCGGGATCGATCGGGAGGCGATATCGCCGGCAAGATGAAATCGGCACCCCGTTCGGCATCACCATCGATCACCAGACACTGCAGGACGACACGGTGACACTGCGCGACCGCGATTCGATGGAGCAGGTCCGCATTCCGATCGATCGCTTGGTGGACGAATTGCGCCGGCGGCTCGATGCACCACGGTTGAGGTAAACAACGATGGCACAGCTAAAGCGCAGAGGGGCACGCGCCGGCCGCATCGGCACATCGAGCGCGCGGCAACGGGCTGGGCGGCAGGCCCGGGTTCGAAAGGGGGCAAAACTCGTCTACTTCTTTGGCGGCGGGCGGGCTGAGGGCGACGCAAGCATGCGCGACCTACTCGGCGGCAAGGGTGCCAACCTCGCGGAAATGGCCGGCCTCGGGCTACCCGTGCCACCGGGATTCACGATCACGACCGAGGTGTGCACCTACTTCACCCACCACGGGGGGAAATACCCGCCGGCACTGCGGGGCGAGATCGAGCGGAACCTGGCGCGGATCGAAGCGGAAATGGGCCGGCGGTTCGGTGATCCGCGCCATCCGCTGCTCGTTTCCGTGCGCTCCGGCGCGCGCGCCTCGATGCCGGGGATGATGGATACGGTGTTGAA
This sequence comes from Desulfurellales bacterium, assembly GCA_037440565.1. Taxonomy (GTDB): domain Bacteria; phylum Desulfobacterota; class Binatia; order HRBIN30; family CADEER01; genus JBBITY01. Next base: position 3,256 of record JBBITY010000029.1, on the reverse strand, counting down.
CCTCGGCCTGAACGCCGACACCGTCGAGGGGCTGATTCGCGAATCGGGCAGTCCGCGATTCGGATACGATTGCTACCGCCGATTCATTCAGATGTTCGGCGATGTTGTTCTTGGGTTAAAGCCGGAAAGCAGGACGGAGGTCGACCCTTTCGAGGAGCTGATCGACCGCAAGAAGGCGACGCGGGGGGTCCGACTCGATACCGAGCTGACCGCGGCCGATCTGCGCGACCTCGCGGGAGAGTTCAAGCAGCTCATCAAGCAACGGCTCGGCATCGACTTCCCCGAGGATCCAATGCAGCAGTTGTGGCAAGCGATCGGCGCGGTGTTTCGTTCGTGGGAGAATCCGCGTGCGATCACGTACCGGAAATTGAACCGCATTCCCGACGAATGGGGAACGGCGGTCAACGTGCAGGCGATGGTTTTCGGCAACCTCGGCGACAATTGCGCGACAGGCGTAGCCTTTACCCGGAACCCGGCGACGGGAGAGGCCGGATTATACGGCGAGTTCCTTGCGAACGCGCAGGGCGAGGACGTGGTGGCGGGCATCCGCACGCCGCAGGAGATCACGCGCGCCGCCTCGGTGCAGCGAGCGTTAGAGAGCGGCCTCTCGGAAACGGACCGGCGACGGTGTTTCCCATCATTAGAAGAGTCCATGCCGCAGTGCTACGCGGACTTGCGGCGAATCGCCCGCCAGCTCGAACGGCACTATCGGGACATGCAGGACCTCGAGTTCACCATCGAGCGCGGGCGCTTGTGGATGCTGCAGACGCGGAACGGGAAGCGAACTGCGGCCGCCGCGGTGAAGATTGCGGTGGACATGGTGCGAGAGCGTTTGATCGATAAACGAACGGCGGTGCTGCGTGTCCAGCCCGGCGACCTCGAGCAGTTGCTCCACCCACAACTGGACCGGTCGGCCAAGCTCGATGTCCTCGCGCGAGGGTTGCCAGCCTCGCCGGGCGCGGTTTTCGGCGAGGTCGTCTTCTCCGCCGACGACGCCGTTGCAGAGGTAAGGAACGGGAAGAAAGTGATTCTCGTCCGTATCGAAACGTCGCCGGAAGACATCCACGGCATGCATGTCGCAGAGGGCATCCTGACTGCCCGCGGCGGGATGACGTCACACGCAGCCGTCGTCGCGCGCGGCATGGGAAAGTGCTGCGTGGTAGGCTGTGGCGATCTCAACATCGATTACGCGCGTCAGCGAATGCAAGTCAACGATCGCGAGATTCGACGTGGCGACTGGCTGACGTTGGATGGTTCGACGGGGGAAGTGATCGCCGGCACGGTGCCGACGATCAGGCCAGCGCTGGCTCTGGAGTTCGCCACCTTCATGAAGTGGGCGGACAGTTTTCGCCGCCTGAAGGTGCGCGCTAACGCGGACACACCGCACGACTCCGGTGTGGCACGGGAATTCGGAGCGGAAGGCATTGGACTGTGCCGAACTGAGCACATGTTCTTCGAGGGCGACCGCATTGACGCAGTGCGCGAGATGATTCTGGCGACGGACCGCGCCGGGCGTGAGCGTGCGCTGGCAAAACTGTTGCCCATGCAGAAGGGGGATTTTCTTGCCATCCTGCGCGTCATGGCTGGTCTACCCGTGACGATCCGTTTGCTCGACCCCCCGCTGCACGAGTTCCTGCCCGCCACCGACAAAGAGATTTCGGCTCTCGCGCAGCGAACTGGCATCTCCGAAGGAGAGCTGCGCAAAGCGCGCGATGGCCTGCACGAAGCCAATCCGATGCTGGGTCACCGTGGATGCCGGCTCGCAATCACCTACCCCGAGATTTACGCCATGCAAGTGCGGGCGATCGTCGAGGCGGTCTGTGAGCTGCGAGCTGACGGTGTCAAGGTCGAACCAGAGATTATGATTCCGCTCGTGGGGCACGTGCGCGAGCTGGAGATCCTGCGGCGCGAAACCCTCGCCGTCGTCGCTGAGGTCGCGAAGCGGTATGGGGTCAAAGTTCGGCTGCCGGTGGGAACCATGATCGAACTGCCGCGCGCCGCGCTGTGCGCCGACGAGATCGCCCGCGAGGCGGATTTCTTTTCGTTCGGGACCAACGACCTGACGCAGACCACTTTTGGCTTGAGCCGTGACGACGCGGGCAGGTTTCTGCCTGCGTACGTGGAGCGCGGCATCTACCCCGTCGATCCTTTCGTTTCGCTCGATCGGCGCGGGGTGGGGGAGTTGATCCGCCTCGGAGTCCAACGCGGGCGCGCAGCGCGCCCCCCCCTCAAAGTGGGGATCTGCGGTGAGCACGGCGGCGACCCAGACTCGGTCATGTTGTGCCACCAGTTGGGACTCGACTACGTGTCGTGTTCACCGTTTCGCGTGCCCGTCGCCCGCTTGGCGGCGGCCCACGCAGCCTTGCGGCGCGACAACGCCGCGCCGCGCGAGGACTGAGTCGACGAGACGACCTGCGTCAGGGCAGCGCACCGCGACCCCCGCACACTGTGGCGCCCAAAGCTAGCAGGGGCTCCCTGGCCTCTGCTGTGCAGTGCCCGTGGGCTTCTCGAAAATATCGAATTGACAAGACGGCGCACCGCCGCTAGCTTACCAGGCCCGGTGGCGCGGTTGCTGTGAGGTTTGGCGTTGGATTGACATGAGCACCCGTCTTGGAGAGTTGCTCGTAAAGCGCGGGCTGATCAGCCAAGCTCAGCTCGATAAGGCGATCGAGCTGGAAGGCCAGGAAGGTGGCGCGCTCAGCACGGCTCTTGTCAAGCTTGGGTATTTTACCGACGCCGACTTAACCGCCCTGCTGCAGAAGGAATACCGGCTGCCCTTGGTTGATCCTGCAGCGATGGATATTCCAGCCGAGGTCGTCCGGTTGATCCCGCTCACGCTAGTTCGCCGCCACCACCTCCTACCGATAAGCTTGACCGGGTCCACTTTGACCCTGGCCATGGCGGACCCGTCGAATCTCGTCGCCATCAACGAGGTGAAGTTCCTTACGGGGTACGACGTGAAGGTGGCCGTAGCGGCCACGAGCTCGGTGACATCTGCGATCCAACAGCTCTACGACGTGGGAACAGATTACAGCGACGTCCTGGCCCAGGTCGAGAACGAAGACCTCGAACTTGTCCGGCAGGAAGAAGAAGTCGATGTCAAGGAGCTCGAGCGGGCCACCGAGGATGCCCCTGTCGTTCGCCTAGTCAATGCCATTTTGACCAGTGCCATCAAGCGGCGGGCAAGCGATATCCATCTGGAACCCTTCGAAAAGATGTTTCGCGTGCGGTATCGGGTCGACGGCGTGCTGCGCGA
>JBBITY010000028.1:13197-17321 GCA_037440565.1 Desulfurellales bacterium | reverse complement strand
CGGTCGCCGGGAAGCGACCCGGTATCGACGACGCCCAGACGATCAGGTACTCCCCCATTGCCGAGTTGTAGACGACCGCGGGGTTGCTCTCGAAGTTGGCCTCCGTGCTGATGGCGACCTCGCCGCCGACGAGGGTCCCGTTGCTCGCCACGCGCTGCGCGTAGATGTCATGGTCGTCGGCCGAGTACTCGTACTCCCAGACGACCAGGAACTCGTCGCGGTCGCGGTTGTACGCCACCGCGGGCGCCAGCCGGTGCTGCTCGCCCGCTTGGCCGATGCCGAAAGCCCCGCCGATCGCAGACCCGTCGCTGTCCAGCCGCCGGCCGTAAATGTCCCAGTCGGCGCCGAAGCCCCAGTGATGATCCTCCCACACCACCAGGTACACCGCTGTTTGCTCCCCGTACGCGACGGCGGGCTGCAACTGATCGTACTCCCACGAGATGACTGGCGCCGCGCCCGCGAAGGCGCGGGTGGCGGTGAGTGCGGCCCCAACGGCTGCGGCGAACAGCACGGCTTTCATTGTCACGTCTTCCCGCGGGTCCGAAAGCGGTACGCCAAACATCAACGGTACGCCAACCCTAAGAGGGGGTTGAGCGACGCCTCCCTGGTCGCGACGTGCCTGGGCTGGCCTCAAACAGATGATCGCGGCGACATCTTTAGAGCGGAGCTGAAGCCTCGCCGAGGCGCCCGGTCATGTCAACGAGCGGTCACTAGTACCTTACCGTCCGACGCAGTCGCCCTGCAGTCGCCGACAAAACCGCTGGCATCGAAACGCGCCGGGGTTCGTGTGGGCGTCGGTGTCCGCGTCGAGGTCGCGCGGGGTGTCCGGGTCGGCCGCAACGGAACCAATGTCGGCGTTGGAGTGGGGGCCGGGCGACTGCGCGGTGTGCGGGTCGGCCGAAGAGTCGCCGTAGCGACCGCGGCGTGGCGCGGCGGGATGATCACCGTGTTGCACTCGACCGAACCCGCCGTGACAGACTCGCTGTTCGGTCCGGTTGCCGTCGCGCCCAACTTGATCACCGCTGTGCCGCGCGCATCCGACGGGGCTTGACCCTGCCACTTGAAGCGGACACCGTGACGGTCCCCGAGTTGACGCACGGAGTCGGGTTGCGGCCCGCTCGTGATCAACAGGTTCACATTACCAGTGGTGTCGATGCCGGTGAGGAACGGCGTGACGTTGCTCAGCACTCCACCGGTCCTGTTGGTGCACTCCAGGTAGGCGGTTACTAGCACCCTGCCGTCCGAAGCCACGGCCGTGCACTCGCAGTCAAGCCCGCCGGTATCGATTGGTGGCGGCGCTGGCGTTGGCGCGTGGCTCTCCGTGAAGCACCCGCAATCCGTGTCGCCGGTGCTCACGGTTTCCCCCCACGGGGTTTGCGCTGTTGCCTCGGCTGACACACAGATCCGACCTTCGCCGCGCACTCTCCCCTGCCACTTGAGCGTGTGTCCGTTATTACGAACGAGCGTCCGCCGCACAACCGGGGCTGTAACGATCTGCAAGGCGGCGCTTCCTGTGGTTCGAACCTCTAGTGGATGCGCTGTGACGCTGGTGAGTTCCAGCCCGGACTCGTTCTCCACACGGAGGGTAACAGTGACGTTCCCGCCCGATGCTTCGTGGGCGCATCTCGCTGACAATGCCTTTTTACCCGCAAAGGAGCAGATGCAGCACTCTTTGAGCCCTTTTCCCATTCCCTGCACGTTCTTGCGCACGCACTTGCCGCCCAAAGCTTTGCATCCGCTGTCCCCGCAACCCGTTAGGATACCAGTGCCTGGGACGACGCGGCAGTCCTCGCAAAGGTTCGTGCATCTGCTCGGGCTGCTGAACTCGCCGCAGTCGGTCGCGGCTGTGGCAGGGTTCGGTATCCAAGCAGTGACCAAGAGCAACGCGGCGACGGAAACGACCGCCTTTCCGGCACGGCTCATGATGCCCCCAAGTCCGGGCGCGACTCCCTTGCGGACAGCGGCTCGCTCCGCGCCCCGAAGCGAACCGCCCCGACGCGACTGACGACGACCGCTGTTTCCCCCACCGGCGCCAGGCGAAAAACGCACCAGTGTCAAGTCACTGATGGACACGTCCGCATGCGGTTTGTCAAGAAATTTCGCGGCTCAGCGCTCAGAGCTTGTGAAAAAATCCCCCGGGGTGGAGCAATGCTCCCCCCCTCAAGAACGGTGCCGGTGCAAGGGGGCTCCAGTCTTGAGGGCGGGAGCACTGCTCCCGCCCTTCCGCCGGTGTTACGGCCTGTCCCCGCCTGGATTTCTTCACAAGCTCTCAGTGTGGGCTTCGCCGCAGCCCAAAGGCAACGGCTCCCACCGCCGTGTCCGCGAAGGCCGCATCTAATGGAGAGCCGATCTGCAACCCCCCATCGCAGGCGGGCTTCGCCCTGGACCCATCCCTCGATACGCGCCCTCCGGGCGCTACTCGGGACGAACGGTAAGATACCCGCTCACCCTGAGTAGCCGTGAAGCGGCGTATCGAAGGGTGCGCGGGCCGATGGGTCGCTGCCTCGTTGGCCGGCCGACATCCTCAGCCGCAGGCAGGAGTGAACCCGTACGAGGCCACCGGTGCCGTCGAACAAGCGGCGCGCGCGAGCGCGGAGGATCCTTTCGCACCAACACTCGCACGTTGCGGCCGGCCTGTGCCGCCGCGACCGATTCCCGCCGAGTCGAGGCCTAGAAAGGGGAGCCCGAGGGGAAAACCAGGCCGGATGGTTTTCCCTTCGGCAGGGCGCAGGGGCGCAGCCCCGCATTAGGCGTGGAGGGTGGGAAGGCGATCGACCGAAGAGCCACGGGAGCGGCCCGCTTGGCATCCGGGCGATGCTCACCACGGCGGCAGCTTATCCTGCAGGCCGCGTTCGGTGGCGAGCGTGCGCAGGTACTCGGCGATGTTCGGGTCGAGCGGGATGCCGTCGCGCTCGCGCCGCTCCGCTTCTTCGAACTCCGGTTCGCCGTGGACGAAGATGCGATCCTCGCCAGGAGCGAGAGCTGACGTTTTCAAGCCGCGGATCATTTCGTCCATCTGAGCTGTGAACTCGCTGAGCGGGCGAAACGCGTCGACCCGGATGGCGGCGAAGAAATGACCGACATTGGACACGTCGTTGAAGTCGCGCGTAAGGCCCCCGCACTGCGGTCCCCACGCTGCGCCCGACAGCAGGGCGCACAAGACGTCAACCACGACGGCAAGGCCGTAGCCCTTGTGGCTGCTCGTCGTCCGCGTGCTGCCCAGCGGCAACAACGCGCCCTGCAGGCCGGCAATCGGATCAGTGGTGGGAGCCCCGTCGGCGTCGATCGCCCAGCCGACCGGAATCTGCTCGCCCGCCATCATGGCGAGCTGCAGCTTGCCGGCCGCGACCGCACTGGTGGACATGTCCAGCAGAAACGGCCGCTCGCGAGCGGTCGGGACGGCGACGGCAATGGGGTTCGCCCCGAGCATCTTGTCTTTGCCGAACGTGGGGGCGACCATCGGGCTCGCGTTGGTGAGGGCGACGCCGATCATGCCGTGCGACACGGCCTGGAGGGCGTAGTAGCCGGCGATACCGAAGTGGTTGCTGTGGCCAACCGTCACGCAGGCCGCGCCGGCTTCGCGCGCGCGCCGAATGCAGTAGTCCATCGCGAACTGACTGACCACCTGGCCGAGGCCGTTATCGCCGTCGACCACGCTGCATACCGGCGCTTCGACCGCGACGCGAATCTGCGGCCGCGGATTGATCAGGCCGCGTTCGAGCTTGTTGACGTAATAGGTGAGCCGCGCGGTGCCGTGCGAGTCCACGCCGTGGAGATCGGCGGCGACGAGCACCTCGGCCGCAATCGCGGCGTCGTTCGGCGGAACGCCGAAGGTCTCGAACAGCTCCGCAATCACGCGGCGCAGCGCCTGCACGCCGACCCGCGGCCCGGTCGCGGTTGTCACCATGGCACGCCTCCTCCTTCCATCAGCCGCCAATTGCCACGTGGCGGCTGGCGCCCGCAACCCAAAGATGAATCACAACGGATGTATACGGATTACACGGATGATCGGAGACCCGGAGTCGGACTGCCATCCCTTCAATCCGTCCAACCCGTTGTAGGCCTCCCCTCGCCTGATGCGGGGCTGCGCCCCTGCGCCCCGCGAGGAGAGAACCATCCGGCCT